>DAOUXC010000009.1 GCA_030666795.1 Desulfobacteraceae bacterium | reverse complement strand
CGCTCACAATGCCTCCGCCGCCAACGGCCATATTCGATTTTTCATGGGCAAAAATAATGGCGGGGCTGATGGCGTGATATCCGCCGCCCGCGGGATTGGTGCCGAACATGCCCACGATTACGGGTATCCCTTTTTCTGCAAGCTCGGCATGTCTGAAAAATGTTCTCCCACCGGATCGTCTGCCCGCGTATACCTTTTCCTGTTCGGTCAACTTGACACCGCTGCAGTTGAGTACCCAGACAAGGGGTATGTGCAGTTGCTCGGCAATATCCTGGGCACGGAACACATGTTCACGCTGGCCCGGAATCCATGCCCCGGCAAGGACCTTGTTATCCGATGCAATGATCAGGGCGTATCTGCCCGATATCTTACCTAATCCCGTTAAGACGCCGGTGGACCCCTCCTGGTTGAATTCCGGATCATAAAGACTGTTTAAGGGCAAAAAGGTGCCGGGATCAACCAGAAGGTCGATCCTTTCCCATGCCGTCATTTCTCCCCTTTTATGGACCCTTTCTGCCGGGATGCCGGTCAGTTTTCTTTGCTCTACGGCCTCGGCTATCTCTTCGTCAACCTTTGATACCTCAAGGGCGTTTTCATTGTTTTTTTCTCTATCCTTTTCACTAAGTTCTTTTCCTATGGGACTCATTTTTTCAAAATACTGTTTCATGTTATTAGGCCTCCCTGTAATCTGCTATATTTTGTTCAAGTGTTGCCACCAGGCCTGCGCGGAATTTTGTATCCCTGTAAAGCCTGGCATCCGCCATCATCTCTTTTTCAACAAATCGAATTTCATCAAATTTTAATGGATCGTAATCCTCAAGAAGTCTGTTCAATGAATCTATGGATTGGGGCGCCAATGGTCTTCCCATTTTGGCAATCTCATCTTTTACTTCTCTCAAGGATTTCCCCCAAAGGTGAGAATAGTTTTCCGGGTCCTTTCTTCTAACTACCTCTTTTAAGACTTCCTCTTTTGTGGCCAGGATGAGCCTCTCTTTCTCCTCTACCTTCGGGACCTCTTCTTCCGGACAGGTAGCGATTATAAGGGCTCTTGGAAGCAGAAGCAGCCCGGTATCATCATTATGGGCCTCAAGTGCCTCCAAATAATTGACCTTGTCGGCCTCGCGATCATCGGTTTTTTGCCTTTTCGGAAAAGGGAAGGGAATATTAACGACTTCGTTATAGGTGCCGATTCCCTTGAGTTGTTGAGCTTTTACCTCTTTTGACGTCATTGCCATGTATTCCGCATTGATCGGCCCTGCCTTGATCAATGACCTGGCAATGCCGGCCCAGCCCGGTATCAGGCCGATCATGGCCTCACTGAAACACATGCCGCTTCTGGAATCGCCCACCAGATAATCGGCCATCAGCGGAATCTCGGCGGAACCGCCGAACCTTGTCCCGCCTCCGCAAACAGCAACCACCCTCAAGTATTGAGCGATATTCCTGACGGTTCCGTGCAGGGCAATACCCTTCTTCAAACGGTTATCGGCCCAGTCAAAGAGCCGGTCTACCTCTTCTGCCGATGCGCCCGCCGCTTCCTTTTCCTTTTTTGCCTCTAAGGTCATGTCCAGTTTGTTCAGGCTTTCCTTGAGGTCTCCTCCCGCATGCACCGGATCATTGGCCCCGTAGATGATGAGGAATTCAAGACCATCCCTTTTTTCAAGGACCTTGTTCAGGCCCTCTAAATAGGCATCCAGTCCGGGGTTTCCCACCTGATGAACCGGAGGATTACAATAACAAAGAATCGCACCGGGCTTTCCCTTGAAAGACACACTGTCAATCATGAGATATGCCTTGCCCTCGGACCATTCAAAGATCGGCCCGAGATTTTCGTATTCCGCTATCTTGTCGGATCTGACCAGCCTTATTGGCCCTTTCATAATATACCTCCATTTTGTTTGAATCTGATTGCTAATGACGCAACATGCTATATAAAATGATTTTTTTTATCAAGCAATACAACCGCATTTGTTATGGCAATGACGATCTTATTCGGCTCGGAATTATAATTATTATCCAGCGCTAATTTAGTCCGCCAACACACCATTAACTGTACACAGTTATTATAAAAAACCCGTATAAGCGATCAAAAAAGTCCCCCATATTTCTACGCGCTGGAGTTCAAATGCATCGACGTAAGATTTTGAAAAGTTCGTTAAAAATATTTGGACACCTTTGAGGCGACAGTCAATTTCGCCTGATACTCCCAGCCCCAAAAACAAAACATATTGTCCTTTTTTGAGGATTGTGGCATAGAGCTTAATTCCGAATTATCCAATGAGTCAAGCTTTTCAATCTAATAAATGAAATCTTTCACAAGCGTGAGCAAAAACCGATCCGGAAGCTTTTCTTGAGGAGGGTGTTTAAGAAAGACAGCGATGGTTTGAGGTCGATGAAATCCGGAGCTACTTCAAGGTCAATGATCCAATAGAATTCTTACAGTATAGCCATTATGTATTGATGCTCCGGAAGAAACAGCGCAAACCGGAAAAGCACTTTCAGTTTAATCCCTTCTCAGCAAATAACGGCACCTATGATTATTCCGCAGTAGTTACAGACATCAAAGACAGGAACCTTCAGGGTCTGCTCCTCTTAATCTGCGGCCGCAGTACCCGGGAAGACTCCATTGGTAAACTCAAAACCAATTTTGCCTTCAACATTCTTCTACAAACATCTAAAAGTCCGACTCAGCCAATATGCAAATGTGCCGAATGTCCATAAATGTTATTCGGTTTCTTCTGCCTTAAGTGATTCGTCAAATTCTTTAAGAAATTTGTCTTGTTCTTTCCAATTTTTTCCAAACCGCTCATTAAAATGGGATTCAAGGCGATCAAACAATTTTTTCCAAACGGGCCTTCCACCCCCCAAAACTACATTTTCAAGAAAAGATGGAAGTTCCAGAACCTTATCTTTAGGTAAGAAAGAAACCGCACCGAGTTTTATGGAATTTTTCAGTGCTTCCGTTGTCAATGCATGTGCGGTCAGCATGACGGTGGGAAATCCCCTTCTCACAGCTATTTTCAGCAGTTCAAAACCGTTCACACCCATAATATCCAGAATTACTATATCATATGTAAATCCCAGTAGCAGCTGGATGGCGGAATTATAATCAGGTGCCTTATATACCAGGCACATGTCCAGCACCTCCTCCACCGTATCCAGGATATCGGGTTCATCATCAACAACAAGAATGGCTTTTCCTTTCAAGATTGAACTCTCTGCAGTCATCCTCTTTTGTCACTCCTTTCGATCGGGTTATCTTAAAGTTACTCTATTTTTGCAATTGGACCCGTCATGCCGGTATCATTCATGCCTGTTATCGATTAGACTCCCTGTGATTAGACCAAAACCGTAACCGTCCTGAATTCAAGAAATCTCAACCTGTCAGGTCCCGATTTACCGCTTCCCGCATGATATCGTGCCCATGTCCCGATAAATCATGTCTCTAATAAATGGTTTTAGAAATGCCAAGAAATATTTATTTCAAATTACGGAAATCCGGTTTTCTCTGCTCAAAAAAGGATGCATAACCCTCTTGGATTTCATCCGTTTCCGTTGTTATGTCCACAGCGTCATGCTCTAAAGCCAGGTTAGCCTGTACGTCTCTTAACAATCCTTCGTTAAGGCATTTCTTCGCCGCCGCAATGGTATATTGTCCTTTGGAGGCCAGCATTTGCGCAAATTCAACACTCTTTTCAAATAATTCTTCATCCTTGCAAACCCTATTTACCAGACCGATCTCCTTGGCTTCCTTAGCATTTATACTCTTGCCTGTAAACATCAATCCCATTGCATTGGCCCTTCCGATAAGGGCGGGCAGACGTTTTGTGACGCCGCCCAAATAAGGGATCCCCAAATTAACTTCAGGGAGCCCGAAATATCCATTTTTTTCCGCCATAAAGCGGAAATCGCAGCTTAAGCTAACCAGCAGGCCACCCGCCAATGCCGCACCGTTTATAACCGCAATAACGGGTTTTGGAATTTTCTCGAGCTTATTGAACGAATGATGTAATGCCAGCGCGTAATTATGCCATTTCTCCCTATCCATCTTTGCCGCCATTTTCAGATCCAGACCCGCCCCGAATACTTTGAATTTACTTGTTATAAGGACAACACGGACCTCATCAAGCGCACCTATTTCGTCACTGACTTCCCCCAGTTGGTTAAGGAAATCAAAGTCCAGGCCATTAACCGGTGCCCTGCTCATCTTTACGATTGCGATGCTATTTTCGATAGTATACGGAAAATAGTGGTTTTTCATTTTTTCTTTCCTATTATATTCATTGTCGGTTTGTGTCCACCCGGAAACGGGCCTTTTTCACTGTCCCCCGCCTGCTTCAGGACAGGTCAGCGTCAATCGACTGGATTGGTTGTGCGACTTACTACCGTACGTCTCCGCCTAATCCCTTGATTTCTTAGCACTCGCTTTGCGGTGACGCAGTCCCACTGCTTCGCAACGGGTTCCCGGAAGCCTTGATCTCGTAAAAATTGCTGCTTCCCGAATAGGACACTTGATAGTCCCCATATTTCATAAATGGACGGGCACTAATTTAAATAATTGAATCTCACGAAAGACCTCCCGTTATTGCTTCTCCATAGGCACGTCTCTTGGAGAATTTGATCTTTGCCTGTGGATTGGTCTATATCCGCATTGGTAACGGGAAAGTTCAAAGGTTAGTCGGGGCTCTATCCAAAGCTGTCCGTTCGAGGGAAAATATCCCTTCAGACCTCAGTTTTTTATATGCAGTTGCTTCCGCCATGCGTCGACACTGAAGAGACTGTGCTGTCCCTTCCAAACCAACCACACCCCCGCAGTCAGCATTATTACATCCAAAGCAAGGGCTTCAGGAAGTCTCAAAGAGGCTAAATCTCCAAAGCAACAGTGGCAGGAACTTAATTTATCGTAATACAAGAATACCCCATTTGAAATGATAAATGTGATGACCACCATCACAAAAACCGCTGCAAATATTCTCTGATAGAACCCGAGTAGAATGAATAGGGCGATTGCAAGTTCGAGCCAAGGGAGTGCGCTGACGTAAAAATGAATCCACGTTAAAGGTATAAAAAAAAATACATTTAAAGTCTCCGCCATTTGCGGGGCTAAGGCCCTGGATCCGGCGTATGTCATTTTTCCGAACGCAGAGGTTAATAAAATAGCTCCGATTAGCACACGCAAAACCAATGTGATGTAAGCCATGGCTTCTCTCCTTATGCCAACCAGCGCTTCCTTCGCTTGTAATGCTTTACGTCACGGTAACTTTTCTTTTCCCCGAATTCCGAAAGGCCAAAATAAAACTCTCTAACATCTTCATTTTCGCTCAATTTTTCCGAAGGTCCATCCAGCACGATTCGTCCGTTTTCCATGACGTATGCGTACTCTGCCACATCCAGTGCGGCCAGCGCGTTCTGCTCCACCAGTAAAAAGGAGTATCTTTCCTTACGATGGAGAGCCTTTACTATATTAAATATCTGCTCGATCAAAAATGGTGCGAGCCCCAAAGACGGTTCATCCAGAAGCATAATTTTGGGATGCGACATCATGCATCGCCCCACCACAAGCATTTGCTGTTCGCCCCCGGATAGATATCCCGTGATGCGGTTGCTCATACCCCTCAGTTTTGGAAAATAGGTATATGCCATTTCTATATCCTTCTTGACCTGCCGCCTGTCTTTTGTAATACAGGCGCCAACCTTCAAGTTTTCCTCCACTGTGAGGTGCTCGAATGATTTCCTGCCCTCCATGGCCTGCGTGATTCCCAATCGCACTGTTTCTTCTACCGGTAGATTGTGGATGCGTGTTCCATCGAATTCTATTGTTCCGTCGGTAACTTTACCCTCCTCTGTTTTAAGAAGGCCTGATACGGCCTTTAGCGTTGTTGTTTTGCCCGCGCCATTAGCCCCCAGCAAAGCTCTTATACCCCCGTCAGGAACTTCTAAACTTACACCCCTTAAAACCAGAATAGAGTTCAAGTATACGACTTCAATATTGTTTATGTTCAGCATGACGCCAATCCTTTACTTCATTACAGTTTTGAACTCTTGTAGATATCCGAACTTCCCAAATAGGCCTCAATCACTTTTGGATTATTTTTTACTTCTTCAGGATTTCCCTCTGCAATCTTAAGCCCGAAATTGATGACAATGACCCTGTCGCTTATATCCATAACAACGCCCATATCATGTTCCACCAAAACCACGGGTATACCCCAGACACTATTGATATCAAGGACAAAGCGGGTTATGTCTTCTTTTTCGTCCTGATTCATACCGGCCATTGGTTCATCAAGGAGAAGGAGTTTCGGATCAGATGCCAGTGCCCGCCCCAAATCCACCTTTTTTCTTTGCCCGTATGTCAAGAACCCGGCAGGCGTGTCTCTTATGGACTCCATTTCCAAAAAATCAATGATGTCTTCAACCGCTTTTCTGTGTTCACTTTCCATTCTTCGGGCACGACCAAAGAAAATGGCCCCACTTATGATTCCGTGTGTCATGACCGAATGCCTGCCGGCCATCAAGTTCTCGATGCTGGTAAGACCTTCGTATAACTCGATATTCTGAAAAGTTCTTGAAATTCCTAAATATGGTCTTTTGTGGGTTGGTTCAGAGGTTATATCCTGCCCGGTAAAGAGCACTTTACCGCTTTGCGCCTTGTAAAACCCGCTCAATACATTGAGAAGCGATGTTTTTCCTGCCCCGTTCGGACCGATTATCGCCAGAATTTCCTTATCTCTTATATCTATTGATATGTCATTCAAGACCGGAAGCGCACCGAAACTCAGATTGATATTCTGCGCCTCCATTATTATTTTTCTTTGTTCATTCATTTTGTCTGTAACCCCTATACAGAGTTCGTTTTCTCATCCTGTTCAAGCTATTATTTACAGTCCTTGAATGTGCACTTCCGTTTTAATGTTGCCGGATCTGCCGTCCCTATACTTCACTGAAGCTTCAACCGAGTAGAGGTCCTCATCTGAATAGATAACTTTTATCAAATCCGCGTATTTTTCTTCCATGTATTTTCGCCGTATTTTCCCTGATCGGGTAAGTTCGGCATCATCGGCATCAAATTCTTTATGGAGGTTGACAAATTTGACAATTTTTCCGGCCTGGTCAACCTTTTTATTTACCGTGTCTATGTCTGCCTTGATTAATTCATATACCTCGGGTTTCTGGGATAGATCGACAAAAGTGGTATACCCGACATGGTTTTTTTCGGCCCAGTCACCGACATTTTCGTAATCGATTATGATTATGGCAGAAGGATAGTCTTTATCGTCATCTCCGATAACAAGACAATCCTTAATATAAGGGCTGAATTTGATTCGCGATTCGATATACTGGGGTGGAAAGGAGTGACCACCTTTTAGTTTTATCATATCCTTCAAACGGTCATAAAAAATCAAATGACCTCGTTCATCTATACGACCTGCGTCACCGGTTTGAAACCACCCGTCCTCCGTAAAGTTATCTTTCCAGGCCGACTCATCCCCAAAATACGTTTTGGCCATTAATGGACCTGAGACCTGTATTTCACCTTGCTCGCTTATCCGCATAAAATCCGGGTTGAGCACCTTACCTACTGTTTCATGATCTATCTGATCATCGGGATGAACGCAGTGCAGCCCTATTTCCGTAGTGCCATAAAGCTGTTTGAGTGTGAGACCTATGGTATGGAAGAATCGAGCCGAATCGGGCCCCAAAAGGGCTCCCGAATTGTAGACATGGCGAATGTATTTAAGCCCCATATTGTCCCTAAGCCCAGCAAAAACCAGCTTATCAAAAATTTTATAGATTATTTTCAACCAGATTGACGGTGTTGTGCCTTTGAGATGATGATCCGCCATGCGTCCGCCCAGAGGTAATGCTGCCTTAAAAAGCCACCTGCTAAGTGCAAAGGCGTCGTTCATTCGGCTCATCACTTCCGATACCTTACCTTCCCAAAGCCTTGCCGGGAAAAGGAGGGCCTGGGGACCTATCTCCCTTATGTCATGATCTATTGTCTCCGGTTTTTCAGGGAAGCATATCTCGCAGCCCGCGATAAGCGGGCCCGTGATTCCGAAATATTGTTCCCCCCAGGCCGGGGACATGTACGAAACCCACCTGTCTTCCGGATACCAGGGGTCATACCTGAAAATCCCCATCAGGTTCATCATAATCGATCTATGGGTCATTATTCCCATTTGAGAGCGAGGCACACCATCTTCAGTCATGCGAGTCGTCCCGGAACTGAGCATGATACAGGCGACATCGCCGGGTGTTGTTTTATCAATGCTTTTTTCAAAAAGATCGGGATGATCTTTTTTATAGGCTTGCCCCCGTTTCTCCAGATCATCATAGCTCATAAGGAGCGGTTCGTCATAAAACCACAGCCCCCTGGGATCCCAGTAGATTATTTTTTGAAGATTGGGCAGATGTTCCTTTACTTCAAGGATTTTATCCACCATCTCCTGGTCTTTTGCAAAAGCAAACTTTGCGTTGCTGAAATTCAGTACATATTTCACTTCCGCATAGTGATAATCTACGTAAAGACCCACTACGATGCCCCGCCCGGCCTGGGTAGCATACTCGGCCCAGAACCATCGTGGGTCGTTGTCACCCATAATGGCGATGACGTCATTTTCCTCAAAACCCATGCTTACCAGCCCCAGGAACACATTTTCCGTCCTCTCAAAGCACGCCTGCCATGTATATGAGTTCCAGAGACCGTAATCTTTATGACGCATAAATACTTTATTATTGCCGTATTTCCTGGCCCGAGCCCTAAAAGTTTTCGGCAGGGTGTTGGTATGCTCGTTTTCTATATCTATGTCTATTGAATATTCCCTTTGCACTCTAGCCGGCCCCCATTCTGAGTTTTTCCTTACGCTTACCTCAACGCTCCCTGTTATCCGTGTTTAAGTTTTACAAAAGAGTTGACTGTTAGAGTAAGAAGTGCATGGAATTTGCATAACACTTCTTACTCTAAATTTGTCCTGTTAGCTTGCACATGCCTAATCTTTAAAAGCCGGATTGCCATAAACCCATGGGACATCTTTCCAGTCGGTAATGGGTATGATAGCCCCATCTTTCTGCCATTGCACTATCCTGATTTTAGACATCATGGCAGGATTAGGATAATTTATGGTTGCCTTGGGAGCAATGCCACCCAAATCAAAGTCTTTTATTGTATAGTATTGGTCTATGATTCCCTTCCCCGTTAATTTCTTAGGGTCACCGACTTTATTGAGAGCCCGCTTTACGGATTCATGAGCCAGCATCGCCACATGCACCCCGGTTATATAGAGTTGACTGAGTTCTCCCTTTTTCCGGTATTTCTTAAATAGTTTTTTTACCAGGTCTATTCCCCAGCCTTTGTCTGTTGGAACGCCCGCATCGCTATTTACACCGTATACACCTTCCATCACATCATTGCCCGCCAATTTGCCCACAACGGGATCTAAAGAAAAATAGGTTATAATCCACTTTGCCTTGTCTTTATAGCCAAGACGAACCACATCCTTCATGATTGCAGCTACTTGAGCAGCCCCGCCTCTAAGCCACACATAATCCGCCTTATTCTCTTCTATGATTCTTCTCAGTTCCGTCCCGAAATCAGTTGCGACGAAAGAATAATAAGCCCATGGCAGTACTTCGACACCTTTTTCTTTTCCGTGCTTAAACACATTCGGGTCTTCGGATTGTCTCGATGTGGTTGCCTCATAACATAGGGACGTGAATTTTGGTTTTCGACTTTTATCTTTCCAGTCCGCAGCAACCCAATCTATGACGCCGCTCAACCTGGAGGCCCCGCTGGGACAACCGGTTGCGATGAGTTGAGGTTTGTGATCAAAAATCAGCTTCGTCGTGGGTCCATAAGTAAAATGGGCCAAATCCAATCTAACCCCCGTTCCCGCGAGGGGTTCAGCCTGGCAAATTCAGGCGGTTAAAATGACTTTGGCACCCTTACCGGCAAATCTCCTCACGTTTGTCATGGATCGGGCCACGGAAAACCCGTTATCGGCCCATATGATATCGTATTTCGCCTTATAGGCCTTTCCATTTGCCTTATATTCAAAGCCACCTTCATCGTTAATGTACTTTATATAGTCCAAAAGCCCATAGCTCACCGGCAACGTGGTTGCCGCCAACCCGCCGGTTAACTCTAAATTAAGACCGATTGGTACTTTAACATTCTTTGCACATGCAGGTCCGCACATCAAAACCATTGCGGCACATGAAACGACAGTCAAGACAATGAAAAAAATATTTTTCTTTCTTGTTGGTAACATCATTGAATCTCCCTGATTAGGTGTTTGACGCATTATTACATGGTCCAAGCCGCTTTGTAGGGGAACATTTTTGTAACCCCATCGGAAGAAATCTCGCATTCGCCCGTAAAGACAAACTCGGGGCTTTGCGCCTTGGCTTTTCCCCACACTTCCTTGAGTTTCGGGTTAAAAAGTTTGCCACCCCAGACCTTCCACAAAGGGACGACTTCCGCCATGCCCTGTGCCATGCTGAGACCTTTTATCTGCATCAGCCAGAGGGACATGCCCACCCATGACGCAGGCAGCGCACCGACAAAGCTTGCCTTCTCTTTTGGAGGTATATAGAGGCTGACAGGAATCTGCTGACCTGAAAAATAGTGATCTCCCACATCCAGTTCATAAGAGAATTTAGACAGGTAAACGCCCTTGTCGTTCGGGTTGTACAGTTCAAATCCCGGTGAAAAACACACACATTCTTTCCCTGCGAAAATTGTTTCCACGATTAAGACTTTGACTTGGCACGGTTTGAGCTCTTGTGCCGCCGCAGGCTGAATGACGGTAAATTGACATGCCAGTATGGCCATAGAAGCAACCAGGAAGGCCACTAATGAACGCGACGAAATTGTTTTTTTCATTTTGTACCTCTGCTTACTTTTGGTGTTAATGTTATGGAATATTTTACAAGACTAGGCCCCATTTTTATGCATTCTCCTGTTATCACCCCCTTTTTTTGTGAATGGTCTATCGGCTGAAACTCGAACAAGATCTTGCCGCGATCACCCGTAAAGCGGATTCGTGCCAGGTGATACCCTACCTGGAATAAGGCCAGAGCCTGTAAAGATTCTTGACAATTTCCCACCGATGAGCCAGACCCCTCGGTTCAAAAATAAGGAATATGACAATAACCACACCTAAACTCAGCAGGGGCAGTGCGGTAGCCACCGTCATTCCCAAAGCGGGGATGGCATCCCCTATTATTGGTCCCATAATATTGGTGCTCTCCCGCAGGATCTCGACAAAACACACACCGAAAATCGTTCCCACAACACTGCCCATTCCCCCTATCACAACCATTGCCAAAAACCATACCGAATCTATGAGGCTATACTGGTCGATAGAGGCCGAACCGATATAACAGGCCCAAAGCCACCCGCCGATACCGGCAAAAAAACAGCCGACAAAAAAGGAAAAAACTTTATAGAGATAAAGATTTACACCCATAAACTCGGCTACTATATCGTTGTCCCGTACCGCAATGAAGGCCCTCCCAACTCGGGTACGAACAATATTTTTTGTAAAATAGGTCACAAGACACGCCATCCCCATTGCCACGTAATAAAATGAACTGTCCCCAATAAATTCTATGGACCCCAGCTTAAGCGGCTCGATAAAAATGCCATGAACCCCGCCGGTTAATGACTTCCAATGAAGCAGGACATACATAATAATAAATTGGGCGCCTATTGAAACAAGCGCCAGATAAAGCCCCTTCACCCTGAAGGAAGGGATACCGAATAATATACCGATAAGCCCCGCGACGATACCGGCAAACGGCATACATAACCACAAATTCATTCCCAATTTTGTAGACAAGATTCCAGTCGTAAACGCCCCGACAGCCATAAAAGCGGACTGGGCAACGGATATCTGGCCTGTATACCCCGTGAGGAGATTAAGCCCGTGTACGACTACCACATATATGGCAATCCTGTTTATGAGTGAAATTGTATAGCCGGAAAAGATCAATGGAGAGATCCCCATAAAGACAAAAAAGGCAATAAAAGTTATCCATTGATTCTTTGTTCGTATTGCGGCCATGCATTGACCGTAACTAGTATTGAAAACTCCACACGGTTGTATGCTCATTTCTTATACTCTCTCTATAATCTTCCAACCAAATAGTCCCTGGGGCCTAAACACCAGGAACACAATTAGCACTGCAAAGGCCACCACATCCCTAAGTCCACCACCCACATAAGGATCCAAATATCCTGAAAGCACAAATTCAATGGCTCCCACAACAGGTCCCATTATCATGGCACCTGCAATAGATTCCATGCCTCCCGCCAACACAACGGACAGGGACCTTAATCCCAACTCACCCATAAGGGGATAAACGCCGGTAATGGTACACAGCATGTAACCACCGGCACCGGTAATGATACAGGCTATTATCCAGGCCGCAGCGGTCACGCGGTTGACACTCACCCCGCAGCTCTGGGCCAGTTGGGTATTATCTGCCACAGCCGTCATCTGAAGGCCTGTGCTGAACCGGGTGAAAAAAAGATAAAGAATCACGGATATACAGATCGATATTGCGGCAAACCAGATATACTGGGTCGGCAGGATTATCCCGAGAAATTTCACCCCGCCGGAGGCAAAAATGGTCGGAACGGGAATAGTAATATCCGACCATATTAGCACGACTACCCCCCTCAAAAATACAGAAAGGCCCAGCGTCATCAATATTATTCCGAGAACAGGCTGCCCTATCAGCGGTCGCAGAGTAAAGCGCTCAATCAGGCCTCCAAGCAAACCTAATATAATAAAAGCCAACGGAATACCGAAGTAGGCGGGAAGTCCGGCCTGTGCTATCGCAAAATATACACCATATGCTCCCAGCAAAAAAAGTTCACCTTGCGCAAAGTTTAACACGCTTGTCGTTCTGTAAATGACGATGAATCCCAAAGCGATCACCGTGTAAACGGAACCACGCATTAGACCAGGTAAAAGATAACTTAAAAATTGTTCCATCCTTGTGCTCCGCTCCCAAAAGATATTAATTTCAAAATCGGTTTCGCGCTGAACCGTGTTGTTCGTTGAAGCTTCGGTTAAGGTCCTTTTAGAGCAATTGACTCATCATCTGATTTATGAATTTACGGAGAAGACCGGGCTAATCAGTTCTCGATAAGTTATTGGCTATAACCCGGCTGTGAAGCTTCCTGTCAAGCAGGCACTCGGCAGCACGTCCGCATTCGATCAGTTTTTCAATGTCAATTCCCGTATCAATCCCCATTTCTTCAAAAACACAGACCATGTCTTCCGTTGCGACGCTGGGGAACATATTCTGGTTAAACGCGTTACCCAGGCTCGGGACCAAATCAGTATGCATTCCAGCCCCACCGATGCATGCCTTGAATTTACGGATGCCTTCCTCGTAGGCAGCTACTATATTGGCGAGACCCAGTCCCCTATTGTCATGGAAGTGGACCGCTATTTTGGTTTTATCCACAACATCAAGACACATTCTCAAGAGCTTTTTAACCAAAGGAGGATTTGCCATACAGAATTCATCACTCAAACAAACCTCGGAACAACCTAATTGAATCAGGCTTTGAGTCGTATCTTTAGCTTCTTGACAGAGGATTGGAATCTCCATACCCGGATATCCGAAAGCCCCGCCTATCCACGCGCTTGTCTTTATGTCGTTAAGTTGCGCTATTTGCACAATCGAGTTGATTTCCTTAAACGTTTTTGACCTGTCAAGATTAAGTGTCAGATAATTAAGTTCATCCGTAAGGTAACACCACACAACAATCTCTTGAGCCCGGCAGGCTATCGCATTTCGACATCCTGTCTCGTTTGGCACCAAAACCTGTGCGACTTTCCCTTTTCTGCGATCTAACGTTCGAAGTACCTCACAGGCATCTCTCATCTGGGGCATCCCTTTTGGGTGCACAAAGGAGGTGACTTCAACTTTTTCGAATCCCGCGTCAAAAAAACTGTCAATGAAAGCAACTTTTCTTGCCACATCTATATACTTTAGGTGATTTTGGAGGCCCTCTCTTGGCCCAATTTCAATGATTTCTGCTCTTTCTTTCATTTCTTTGATGATGCCTGTTGCGTGGTTTAAGGTTTTTGTATACCAAGGTACACTGCAATTTGTGTTCCAAGGGCACTGCAAGTACGGTAGTTGATTTAATTATGATTTGGTTAAACCTATTTGTACTGAATTGTAATTAAAAAATATAAAAATATGAAGCGTGATTTAACAGAATAAATGTTAAACTTTAAAGGCTGGAAAATGGGATTTGCTTTAAAATTAGCAGTGAAAGATGTATAAAAAAGGTAATACTTACAGGAATGGTCTCAAAAATGACACACCTTCGAAGGGTACAAAACCATCGATCAAATAAGACCGTGCTTATTCAGTTTGAGATAAAAGGCCCTCCTGCTCAGGCCTAATAGTTTCATGGCTTCGGTGCGATTACGACTTTTCTTTAGGGCAGTGTCAATGAGGTCCTTTTCGAACGAATCAATGATATCTCTAAATAAAGAACGACCGTCACCCGGCCCCGATTCTCCCTCCTGTACACGTGAGGGCAAATTCCTGCTAAGAGAATCCCTTGCTTTTGACAGGGTAAGATAGGGAGGGAGGTCTCTCGGTGTTATGGAGGCGGTATCCGTGATATTGACGGCGTAATTTATAGCGCCTTTTAGTTCCCTTACATTACCCGGCCAGTCGTGATTGTACAGGATCGATAGGGAATTGTCCGAAAACGCGACCTTTTTTTTATATTGCAGACAATACCTTGAAAGAAAGTACTCGGACAATAGTGTTAAATCCTGACCCCGCTCTCTTAAAGGAGGCACCTGGATTGTCATGGTATTGATGCGGTAAAAAAGATCTTCTCTGAATTTGCCATTTAAAATCATGGCTTCCAGGTCTTTATTTGTTGCACTGATAAGCCTGGTGTCTATGTGAATATCTTTTTCCCCCCCGATCCTTCTCAGTGTCTTTTCTTCCAGTACACGAAGAATTTTGGCCTGGGTTGACAATTCAAAATCACCTATTTCATCAAAAAATAGCGTCCCTTTATGGGCAAGGTCAAACAGACCTTTTTTTCCTTCCCGGTTTGCATTGGTAAATGACCCTCGCTCGTAACCAAACAATTCTGATTCGACCAGATTGCTCGGTAGGGCGGCACAATTGAGCGCTACAAATTCATGTTCCGCGCGGTTACTGGCCTCATGTATCGCTCTTACTATCAATTCCTTCCCCGTACCACTCTCTCCCATAACCACCACGGCAAAATCAGCTTGTGCAGCCTTGTGCGCCGTGTAAAGAGTCTGTCTGAATCCTGCATCCTGGCCTATTATCTTCGAGAAAGAGGGATGAATGGGTTTATCCCTGGAAAATACCTGGTCCATATAAAACTCAATGTTTCCATTTAGGCCAAGACCATTTTTTGTGACCGCCTTTTGATGCATTTTAGTAATGATAGAGATTGATCCAACAAAGTTTTCTTGAGATGGTAGCAAAAGAACCGACCCGAAGATCGATTCGTTCAGAGTTTCCACATGTTCAGAAACATGAATGACATCGTGGCCGCGCTTCAGGACTTTCAATGTAACAGAATCCGGTTCTATTTGGGAAAGCTTGCGACCAAGAAGGTGTTCAGGGGCAATGCCAAGAACTCGTGAGTATGCGTTGTTTATATAAATGATAGTACTGTCTTTTAGGGTAACCATTATGCCGTCATACGAATGTTCAAGAATCCGAACGGCACTTTCTGAAAGCCCCATTTGCGCAAAAGCATCTGAATAATTGTTTGACATATTTCCCGGTGGCACCCCATTTAAGTCAATTTTATGTAACATAAAGTATACAGAAAAAATGTATCTGTCAACTCAATCTGAAACTTTGTGTTTTCAGCAAGGAGAATAAGGGTCTTTATAAGCTCGCTGATTTGAAATTGCGGTCTTTAGGTAAAAAGGATTTGTTCCATTAGTCTGGGCGAAATACATTAATGACCAAAAAAGCATTGACAGTGCGGCAACATGTCTTCATATAATTCAAAAAAGCGGAGGCTGAAATGAGTGGTGAATCCATGAAAGACTGTTTTGTGAATACATTTCGAACCTGCGGGGAAAAGACCGCCATAAGCTTCTTACGCGGCGGTATGGTAGAGACGGAGATCACCTATTCGGAATTGAATCAGGATTCCAACCAGATGGCCAGGTTCTTTCTGGATTTGGGAATCAAAAAGGGAGACAGGGTCATCCTCTATCTTGAGAAAGCCCTGGTTTTCGTGGTTGCCTATCTTGGACTTCAAAAAATAGGGGCCATTGCCGTGCCTTTGAATCCCGGGTTTAAGAGCTCGGAAATGTCATACCTGTTCAAAGATGCTGAGGCAAAATTAGTTCTGTCAGGTCCTGCACAGGAGGCAGTCATAAAGGAGATAGACCCACATTCGAACACCGTTGTGATCCATACGGAAATACCTTATCAGGATCAGGATTTTTTCAGGTCCGCTTCGGACGTCATACCCCGAATAGATATTGGATCGAAGGACCCGGGTCTTATTATCTATACCTCGGGCACCACGGGAAAACCCAAAGGGGCTGTCCTTACCCAGCAAAACCTTGTCCATGATGCGAGAAACATAATAAAGATATGGGAGATAAACGAATCCGACGTGCTCTGTCACTCGCTTCCCCTTTTTCATGTGCACGGGCTTTGCTTTGCCCTTCATACTGCCTTGATGGCCGGGTCCCGTGTGCTCATGCTTGATGAATTTTCTGTTGCACAGGTCGTAGCGGTTTTGTCAAAAAGGGAGGGAAAGCATGCCTGCACCCTGTTTATGGCCGTTCCATCAATGTATGGCAAGATGATGGGTCATTCAGAAGAGAAAGGTCTTGATTTCGGGCATATTCGATTGTGGACATCCGGATCGGCCCCTCTTCTTATAAAGGATTTTGAGAAAATAAGGGATATTTTCGGAAAGGAACCAGTGGAACGCGAAGGTATGTCGGAGACAGGGATGAATTTTTCCAATCCGTTAAGGGGTATAAGAAAACCGGGGTCCATAGGATTGCCCCTGCCGGGTCTTGGAGTACGAATCGTTGATCCCGAGACTTTCGTGGATGTGGATCCGGGCCAGGAGGGCGAGATCTGGCTCAAGGGTCCGGCCGTTACCCCCGGTTACTGGCAAAAGCCTGAAGAGACGGCAGCAGTATTTGAAAAGGGCTGGTTCAGGACCGGTGATTTGGGCAGGGTGGATGAAGACGGCTATTATTATCTGACGGATCGCATCAAGCATATTATCATCTCGGGAGGTGAAAATATCTCCCCAAAGGAGGTGGAGCTGGTCATAAACCGGCTCGAGCACGTGGTGGAGTCCTCTGTGGTCGGCATCCCTGATGAGAAATGGGGAGAAAAGGTGGTTGCCGCCGTTGTTATAAAGGCCGGTTCTGCGGTTAAACCCCATGAAATACAGACATACTGCAAGAAACGTCTCCATAACTGGAAATGCCCCAAGGAGATTATGTTTGTAAAAGAGCTACCGAAAAATACTATGGGAAAGGTATTGAAAGAAGAGGTGAAAAACAGACTCCTTGACATAACCCATAGAGTTATTTAAATTTTGAACATATTCGATTATAAGTGCTCAGGTTCAACGTTCAAAGGTTTAGGGTTCAAGGTTAGTATTGATGAAAGACAGGTTCGATTCTAAACCAAATCCATAGTTCATTCGGTTTTTGCAGAACACCAGGTGCTATTGCACACAAATCCGGAGCGAATTCTTTGTTGCAGAGGAAATATGAAGAAAACAGCAAAGCGATTAACCTTGAACGGTGAACCGTGAACCTGACAACCTGAGTAGTTACATTCGACTTTACTAATATTCAGAATTTTCGAGACATAAGACAATGAAATACAAAAAGATTACATTGATTTTTCCGGGACAGGGCTCACAATACGTGGGCATGGGAAAAGAGTTCTATGACAGGTTTAAATTCGTCAGGGACATATATGAACAGGCAAATCAAATACTTGGATATGATCTTTCCGAGCAGTGCTTTAAAAAGCGCAAATTTGGAAAAATGATAATGCACAAGGATAATCTGAATAAGACCATTTATACCCAGCCCGCTGTAATGACCACGAGTTATGCGTGCTTCAAGGTCCTGGAAAAATCCTTGAAGGAACGCGGCCTTGATATAAATATTCCTTTGCTGGCGGGTCACAGCTTAGGTGAATATACGGCACTGCTCATTTCCGGGGCATTGGATTTTAAGACCTGTTTGAGTCTTGTAAAAACAAGGGCAACCTATATGACGGAACTGGGAAGAGGCTATCCGGGCGCCGGGCTCATGGCCATAGTAGTTAAGAAAAAGGAATTGGACTTCGACAAGATTTGTACCCTGTGTAAGGATTTTGAGGTGTATGTCACATTAAACAACACCAAAAAACAGATCGTGGTTGGGGGTTCAAAAAAGAAATTGGCCGAACTGTCTAAAAAATTGAAGGAAGAGGGAACACGTTCAACCATGTTAAAGGTTGAAGGGCCTTTTCATACACCCATTATGAAGCCGGCCGCAAACAAATTCAAAAGGGAATTAGACAAAGTTCCTATCCGTATTGCCTCAAAACCAATCATAGCAAATGTATCAACACACGCCATAGTAGATCCGGACCACATAAAAGAAGAGGCCTATGAACAAATTTACAAAATTGTTGACTGGAAGGGTTCGGTTGAAAAGATTATCAATAATGGGGGAGATCTATTTATAGAAGTCGGGCCGAAAAAAGTCTTGAGCAATATGATTAAGGATATTGATCCATCCATCCCGAATTTGAATGTTGAAGACGATGAATCCCTTGAAAAAACCGTGAACGAATTAGCCGGATAAGACTTCCAGTTCTTTTTTTTCCAACTCCTTTATCTGGTCTCTCAACAGGGCCGCCTCTTCAAACTCCAGTTGTCCCGCCGCCTCTTTCATCTTTTCAGTCAGATCTTTTATCATTTCATCGATGCGCTCGACGGTCAGATACCCGCCTTCCTCTTCCGCTATGGCCGGGACGGTCACGTAATCGGCTTCATAGACCGAGCCTAAGATATCGTCTATACTCTTTTGAATGGAGGTGGGTGTGATATCATGGGTCCTGTTATATTCGAGCTGGATAAGTCGGCGCCTTCTGCTTTCGCCAATAGCCCTTTGCATGGAACCCGTGGTCTTATCCGCATAGAGCACCACGGTCCCGCTGATATTCCTGGCAGCCCTGCCGCTCGTCTGGATCAGGGATCTTTCCGACCTGAGAAATCCCTCCTTGTCCGCATCAAGTATGGCCACAAGGGAAACCTCCGGGAGGTCCAGGCCTTCACGCAAAAGGTTAATACCAACCAGGACATCGAAGATCCCTAATCGAAGGTCCCTTATGATCTCCATACGCTCAATGGTCTTTATGTCAGAGTGCATGTACCGCACCCTTACTCCTAAATCAGAGTAATATTCCGTAAGGTCCTCGGCCATTCTTTTTGTCAGGGTTGTTACAAGGACCCTCTCATTTCGACCTGTCCTCTCCCTGATCCGGCCCAAGAGATCATCCACCTGGTTTGTGGCAGGCCTGATGACTATTTCGGGATCTGCCAGGCCAGTGGGTCTGACTATCTGTTCTGCGGTCATCTGGGTCATTTCCATCTCATAAGGTCCTGGCGTGGCAGAGACATAGATGGTCTGTTTTACCCTGGATTTAAACTCTTCAAACCTGAAGGGCCTGTTATCCAAGGCCGAAGGAAGACGGAACCCGTAAGCCACCAGGGTCTCTTTTCTGGAGCGATCTCCTCGATACATACCGTTTAACTGGGGAACGGTTATGTGGCATTCATCAAGTATCACCAAAAAGTCCTTTGGGAAATAGTCAAGGAGTGTGGGGGGTGGCTCGCCGGGTGCCCTTCCGGTAAGGTGTCTTGAATAATTTTCGATCCCGTGGCAATAACCCATCTCTAACATCATCTCCAGGTCAAACATGGTGCGCTCTTCGATCCGCTGCGCCTCCAACAGTTTGTCCTGTGACCGAAAATACTCCATCTGTTCCCGAAGTTCTTCATTAATCTGCTTGATTGCCCGCTCTCTGATATCAACGGTCGTGACATAATGGCTGGCGGGATAAATGGTGATCCGGTTCAGTCCTCTAATGACCTTTCCGGTCAAGGGGTCTATCTCCTGTATGTCTTCCACCTCATCACCGAAAAACCCGATGCGTACGGCCCGATCCTCCTCATGAACCGGATAAATGTCCAGGACATCTCCCCGAACACGAAAACGACCCCTGTAAAAATCAATATCACCACGCTCGTAGTGGATCTCCACTAATTTTTTGACCGCATCTTCCCTTGATAAAACCCTTCCCTTTTCAATGTAAAGAAGCATGTTGTGGTAGGCCTCGGGAGAACCTAAACCGTATATACAGGAGACGCTTGCCACTATTATCACGTCATCCCGGTCAAGGAGTGACCTGGTGGCCGCGTGCCTCATCTTATCGATCTGTTCGTTTATGGAAGAGTCCTTCTGAATGTATGTGTCCGACTGGGGGATGTATGCTTCGGGCTGGTAATAATCGTAATAGCTTACAAAGTATTCTACTGCATTTTTGGGAAAAAAATTCTTCAGTTCCCCGTAGAGTTGAGCAGCCAGAGTCTTATTGGGTGCAATCACCAAAGTGGGTTTTTGCACACCGGTAATAACGTTTGCCATTGTAAAGGTTTTGCCTGAACCGGTCACCCCGAGGAGGACCTGGTGCTCAAGCCCCTGTTTAACGCCCTTTGTAAGGGTCTTTATGGCATCGGGCTGGTCCCCGCATGGCGAAAGATCCGTGACAAGTTCAAACATCAAATCTCCAGGTGGTGCCTTTGGGGCCGTCTTCTAAGATAACGCCCATTTCCTTCAGGCGGTCGCGAATTTCGTCGGCCCTTTCCCAGTCTTTTTTCGCCTTGGCAGCTCCCCTTTGTTCGATCATTTTTTCGATCTCGGAAGGATCAACCCGGTCTGCGTCGGAAGTGATCTGCTCGAAAAAATCCTTAGGGGTCTCCTTGAGAAGACCCAAAACCCGACCTGCAAGAAGCAGTTGCTTTCGTTCATCCGCCAGGCGAGAGGCGGTCGTCTCGTCTATGTCGCCGTTTATGGAATCCATGGACTTATTCATCTCCCTGACCTTTTCAAATACAAGACCGACGGCCCCTGCCGTATTCAGGTCGTCATCCATCATGTTGATAAACTGCTCCATAAACGTATCAGGTTGATTCAGCAGAAATGCGGCTTGTGTCTCTTCCGGCTGGTCCATATAAGGGCCAATCAAGTCTTCAAGTCTCCGGAGTGTCCGATAGATTCGGACAAGACCTGACTGCAGGTCAAGGACCCCACTCTTGGAAAAGTCGAGGGGACCCCTGTAATGCTTGGACAGGAGAAAAAGGCGTAACACTTCGGGATGATAGGTCTTGAGCGCGTCGCGTATGGTCAGAAAATTTCCAAGGGACTTGGACATCTTTTCCGATTCAACCGTTACAAACCCGTTATGGACCCAGTATCTGGCAAAATTACCGTCATTGGCGCATAAGGACTGGGCCCTTTCATTTTCATGGTGAGGGAATAGGAGGTCTCGCCCGCCCCCGTGAATATCAAAGGAGGCGCCCAGGAAAAAGTTACTCATGACAGAGCATTCCAAATGCCAGCCGGGTCTGCCGGGGCCCCAGGGGCTTTCCCATTGAGGTTCACCTGGTTTTACCCCTTTCCACAAAACGAAATCCATGGGGTGTCTTTTTTTCTCGTCCACGGCAATCCTGCTGCCCGCCTGCATGTCATCCAGTTTTCTACCGGAAAGCTTGCCATACCCCTTGAAATCCTTGACAGAGAAAAACACGTCCGTTCCTTCGGCATAGGCATATCCTCTGTCCAGCAGGGTGGAGACCATCTTGATCATGCCCTCAATATGCTCGGTTGCCCTGGGTTCCTTATCGGCCTTCAGAACGTAAAGCCTGTCCATGTCCTCGTAGAATGCATCAATATATTCCTGTGCAATGTCGTCTGTTTCCTTTCCAAGCTTATTGGCCCGCTCAATAATTTTGTCGTCCACATCGGTAAAGTTTCGTACATAGGTAACATCAAGACCCATTGCCCGAAAATACCTCGTCAGCACGTCAAACACGATGGCGGACCGTGCATGACCTATATGGCACAGGTCATAAACGGTGACCCCGCACACATAGATTCCGACCTCTCCATCAGTTAAAGGTGTGAATGTTTCTTTTTTACGTGTCGCGGTATTATATAATCTGAGCGTCATTTATTTCTCCTTTAAGATGTATGATCGGGGGGATACGTTTGTTATTCTCTAATAGCTCAATATCTAGAGGCACCAGCACCCCTGCCGATATAGAAATTGACCGATGGTAACACTATCGCTGCCGGGAATGGCATTCACTTTCCCTGACAAGGAATAGGGATTCTCGGTTCAAGAAGCAATAAAGCCGGCCGGAAGGTTGCCGGTATTTGAACCAAGTGGACATATATCGGAAAAGGATTTAGAGATAACGGTTTCGGCTGAGAAACAAAATAGTTTTAAAGTAATCAACAGACAACGCATGGCGCGCAGTTGTGTTGTCCTGTTAGAAAAACAGTAAAAAATCGTATCACATGCTTATGATGCTGACTACGGCATATGCCGCAATGCCCTCCTCTTGACCGCAAAAGCCCATTCTTTCTGTGGTTGTTGCCTTGACATTAACTTGCTTTATGCCAGCCTCAAGGGCCTCTGCCAGTTTTTCCCGCATGTCCGTCAGAAAGGGCATTAACTTGGGTCTTTGTGCGACTATTGTGGCATCAAGGTTATTCACCCGAAACCCGTCACGCCTGACCCACGCCATCACCTGCCGCAGCATGGAAACGCTGGACACTCCCCTGTAATCCGGATCAGTGTCAGGAAAATGCTGGCCTATATCACCCAATGCCAGGGCGCCTATTACGGCGTCAATCACGGCATGGGTCAGGACATCCGCGTCGGAGTGCCCTTCCAGGCCCGTATCATGTGGAATCTCCACCCCACCGAGAATCAGGGGAAGCCCCTCAATCAGGCGATGGGCATCATATCCAAAACCTATCCGGAACAAAACGGTTCCTCTTAACCATTCAACTATTTTTTAATGGCAAGTGCTGCAATTGGTGCTTGTACAGCCGGAGCAACTGGATGAGCCTGTAGAAGGCGTAAAATCCCCGCTGCTCTTGAATCCACAGGCCGACATGAGGCGTTCCAGTTTATCCCCTTTGCAATTGGGGCAGGAGACATTGTCGTCGCCGAACACGAGAGCTTCGAACTGTTCATCGCACTTCAAACATTTGTATTCATAAATGGGCATGTATCATTTTCCCCGTTTGTTATTTCGAATTTTGATAATTGTGATTTGTAATTTTGTAACCGTTTACAGGTTCAGGGTTCAACGTTCACGGTTAAGGACAAAGAAGGCATTGAAGACGTGAAGTCCTCGTTAAAAATGCTCCTTTTCCCAAGTAATCGCCAATTTGGCTCCAAATTTTGGATTAGGCCTGACGAAGCTGACGCTTTTTTCGTAAATACGCAACCCAAATGAGGTCCGGGGACGAGGATGGAACCTTGAACCCCTGAACCTTTGAACCGTGAACGCCTACGTAATTTTCAATATGCCATACCCGGTAAAGACCGGATCTATGAAGCTCTGCTACACTACTGCTTCGCCCCTTCTTTCTTAACGAGTCCTTCTATAACCGCGGCAGCCAGCAGAGGAAACATAATCTCGTGGTGACCCGTTAAGTTGTAACCCTTGCCGCCCTCCAAAGTGGGCCGCTGAACCACATTGGTCATGGGGCGATAGTGTCGATTGAAATCCATGTTCACGGTGGTAAAATCGCTGACCCCGTAACCAAGATTCCTCACAAGACTCAAGGCCTTTAAAAAAACCTCCGGCATGATGACCGCTGAGCCTAAGTTAATAAAGACCCCCTGTTCCAGAGTTGAAACAAGACGCGCGAATATGCGGAAGTCCAGATGGGAGGTCTTGCCGATGGCCGCGCCATCCGCATTGGGATGGAAATGGATAATATCGGTTCCCATTGCCACGTGAACGGTCACCGGGATATCAAGTTCACAGGCCCTTGCCAAAAGGCTGTACTGGTTGTAGGGAAAGTTTTCCTTAATGAGCATGGCGCCTACTGATCTGCCCAGACCCGAGTTCTGTTTGGCACCTTCTGAAATAGCATGGTTGAGGAAATTACCTGTTTCTTCAGCCATGCCGAAATTTCCCGTCCCGATTTCCGCGGCCACATCTTCAGAGGTGCGGCCCACCATGGCCACCTCCGCATCATGTATGATACCCGCTCCGTTCATGGACAATGCGGTAATGATCCGGCGTTCCATAAGATCTAATATGACGGGATTAAGCCCCACTTTAATGCCATGGGCTCCCATGGCTAAGATAATCGTTTTTTTCGAGGCGGCCGCACGTACCATGCGACCAACGATTTCTCGGAGTTCCTTGCCGGCCAAAATCTCCGGCAGGGATTCCAGCCAAAGGGACAATGATTTTCCCTGCTGCCACGCCTTGCCGAAATTTTCAATGTTTACCTTGCTGGTCCTATCCTTCAAGGGATACGATTTTATTTTGTCCAATGATATGGGGGACCAATCATTCATTACATGTGCCGCCTTTCCATTTTAGAACCCCTAACCCGCAACTCGTATCTCTCAACCCGCATTCAACTTAAGCTTCCGAGAGGTGTCTTTGAAAAATGATGTAATCAACCAGGCGGCATATGATATGCCCGGCTAAAATATGTGACTCCTGGATCCTGGCCGTGGTGCTGCTCTTCACTACCAAAGCCAGATCAACCAGCTTCGCAAGCTCGCCTCCGTCATCTCCAATAAGCCCGGCAGTATACATTCCCTGACTGCGGGCATCCCTGACCGCCGACAAGACGTTTTTTGAGTTTCCGCTGGTACTGATGCACAGGAGAATGTCCCCCTCCATACCAAGGGCTTTTACCTGTTTGGAAAAAATATCATCAAAAGAATAATCGTTTCCAATACTGGTAATTACCGAGGTATCTGTTGTGAGGGCCATTGCAGGGAGAGGAGGACGTTCAAGGGCATAGCGATTGACAAATTCTGCCGCAATGTGCTGGGCGTCCGCCGCGCTCCCGCCGTTGCCACAGATCAACAGCTTGCAATCGCCGGTAAAGGCCAGGGCAATCCTCTCGGCTAAGAGGATTAGGCTCGCTACACTTTCCCGAATAAACGTTTCCTTTACCTTCAAACTTTCCGCAAGATCTTTTTTAATTATCTCTTCCATTTTACAATTCCGTCCCGGGATATGGAAAACTTCACTCTTCAGAAAAAATATAGCCTTTAAAGGCATTTGTCAACCGGGGGCAAGGCTTTCGCCACGGCTGAAGCAGGAGGTTTTTTGCCAAGGACTCAGGACACGGCGCCTGATTTTTGGATTTTCAAAAGGATCTTCAAGGGCTGAAACCACCCGCTTTTGAGCTGGAGATCAGTAAATAAAGCCGGTTCCATTGTTTTTTGTCCATTTTTTGTTGAAAATGGAGGGCTCATATGTTAAATAGTGCTTGCATTTCGTTCTTTTACCGGCTAATTAAACCTAAGCTGGATAACCCTTCTGCCCATTTGGTTGCCGTATGGCGAAGAGAAGATATTATAAATCCTCAACGAAAGGGGGCCGGCAAAAAGGTTGGGATTGTTCCGAGAGAAAAGGTGCTTTTAACAAAATCGACAAAATCGAAGGGAGGACATCATGACCAAAGCTGAATTAGTTGCCGAGATAGCCAAGAAAAGTAAGTTAAGCAAAGCCGATGCTGAAAGAGCGATCAATTCATTTGTTGACGTGGCCAAAAAGACACTGAAAAAGGAAGCAAGATTGGCCCTGGCGGGATTTGGAACTTTTGTGGTCAGCAAAAGGAAAGCAAGAAAAGGCAGAAATCCCCGGACCGGAGAGACAATTAAGATCAAAGCGAGTAAAGTGGTAAGGTTTAAGGCCGGCAAGGCCCTGAAAGAAAAGCTGTAGTTTGCCTGCGATCCTCGAATCGGGCGGCTGAATACCCCTTGCAGACCTTTGAAGAAAAATGAAGGCGGGTGACCTTAGCGGGTTATCCGCCTTTTTTATTGCTTCTACTCCAACGTCGCCAGATTATTGACGGCCTGTGCCAGGGTCTTTAATTCCCTTTCCTGTATGGT
>DAOUXC010000105.1 GCA_030666795.1 Desulfobacteraceae bacterium | reverse complement strand
CTGATGCAGATAGCCGGGGATGATTTCTTGGTTGATGCCGGGGCCTCGGAAACGTTTTTCAACCATCTGCTGCTAAAAGACAAAACAATTCACATTTACAGGGAACTCTTTCATGAGATTTTCAACGAAACTGCAGATGAAAGCACCGTCGTTTTAGATGACCTCCATGCATGGATAGAAATGCATCTATAGTAATTATCGGGAGATGTTCCGATTGGCAACAGCGGATCCGGGATTTGTCAGAAAAACATATCAAAACCGTCCCCGCTACCTATACCTGCCATAAACTATCATCATAATGAAACCCAGCCTATTCTTTAAGTAATCATCGCGTCACGACAGGGCGGGACTTAAATCCTTGCCCTCCTGTACCCTTGGGATAACACCTGCCCAATTGGAAACAATCTATTTATTTTGGCTTAATCAACGACAACTAATCGGGAGATGATCCAAAATATTTGTCTTGCGTGCAAGATTTTCTTGACATCCTGCAAGTCAACCTGTACATTTCCATCAATTGATGGAAACAATCATTGGAATAACCTGATGGTAACACCACTCGAAAAGGCCAGAAAAGATCCGGATTCCATGAAGGGCAAGATCCTCAAGGCGGCTCGTCGCGTATTTGGGGAATACGGCTTTCACGGAACAACTACGAGAATGATTGCCCGGGAAGTAGGCATTGACATTTCAACCCTTTATTATCATTGGGGGGAGAAGGGTGACCTTTACGGGGCCGTTATCCTTGATATAACAGATGATCTCAGAGGTAAACTCGAAGAGGTGGAAAAGGTAATACATGGTAAACCTCTCGGGACCCGAATGGATATAGCCATCGACATGATGACAGACCACCTCTTCGAAAGACCAGAAATATCCAACCTGATATTGTTCCGCTATTTCGGTAAGACAAGGAATCAGACCGGTTTTGATTTTCATGTGCCGGAATTTATCTCAGACATCGCGCTATCCATGAATCTCTGTAGAGACAAGGAGGACGTATCTGCGGGGGTAATGATGCATGTGCTCGCCATAATGAATTCCATCCACAATTTTATATCAGGAGAAAACTTTTTCAGGCCAATGCTGGCACTGGAAAGGGATGAATACATACTAAAGGTTAAGGAAACCCTTAAATTTATTTTCATACCTGCATTTAGCGGTTCACATCAACTGTGACATTGCAGAGTGTTAGAAATAAGCATTGCGGGTAAATTTTTATGACTCGGGGGCGGGTTTCTGCAAATCACTGAGCCAAACTCCCCCTCAAAAACCGAGTAAAACAACGGCTTTATTTATATTGTAAACTCAAATATGAACAAGGAGGTGATAGGATGGCCTTAAACCTGGATGCCATCGGCAGGAAGATAGGTCCTGTGACTAAAGACTACACCTGGAAAGATGTTGTGCTCTATGCCCTTGGTGTAGGGGCCGGCTTCGAGGACTTAGAGTATTGTTTCGAACATCAAATCAAGGTGGTACCAAGTTTCTCCATCGCAAGCGTATTTGAATTCCTGGCTGAGGTGGGAATGAGTTCCAACGCAGATCTGTCAGGTATTCTTCATGGAGAGCAGGATATTGTTTTTCACAATCCAATTCCGTCCGAGGGGACGCTGACAACCGAAGGTACCCTTACCAACATGTTCGACAAGGGTGCGGACAAGGGTGCATTAGTCGTTGCAGAGGCTGAAACATTCCATTCAAACGGACAGAAGCTATTCACAAATTATTTCACCTTATTCTGCCGGAAGGACGGGGGGTTCGGCGGTGAACCAGGCCCCAGCGAATCCGTGGAATTCCCTGACAGGAAACCGGATTTCGAGGAGAAGGCGCTTCCTGCTCCGGATCAACCGTTACTCTATAGACTTTCAGGAGACATATTTCAGCTCCATGCTGATCCTGAATTTGCCAAAGCCAGCGGTTTCGAAAAACCTATAATGCACGGGCTTTGCACCCATGGATACGCGTGCAGGGCGGTTATAAAGCACCTGTTCCCGGGAGAACCCGAGCGCATGAGCAGATTCAGGGTTCGTTTTTCCAAGACCCTTTACCCCGGAGTACCTATCATCACGCAGATATGGAAGATGGAGGAGGGTAAGGCGTATTTCAGGACAGTCAATGCTGATAACAATGATGTTGTGGTTGAGGGTGGAATAGTCGAATGGATCAGCAAGGAAGAATTAGATAGAAGAGAGAGACTCGGTGGAGTTCGCTTCGACGACCAGGTGGCCATTGTCACCGGCGCAGGCGCGGGGTTGGGTCGGACTTATGCCCTTGAACTGGCCAGGCGGGGGGCGAAGGTTGTTGTTAACGATCTCGGCGGAGCAAGGGACGGATCAGGAGATGGTTCGAAAGGCCCGGCCGACGAAGTTGTGGAGGAAATAAAGGCCCTTGGCGGAGAGGCAATTGCCAACTACGACTCGGTCGCGACCCCGGAAGGTGGGCAGTTGATTGTAGACTCGGCGATAGATGCATTTGGTAAGCTGGACATTGTGATAAATAACGCGGGGATTTTGAGGGATAAAACCATTGTGAAGATGGAGCCCGAGAACTGGGATGCGGTCATGGATGTCCATTTAAAGGGTGCGTACAATGTGTCCAGACCGGCATTTGTCAAGATGCGTGAAAACAGATTCGGCAGGATAATTCTGACCACCTCTGCGGCGGGTCTGTACGGTAATTTCGGGCAGACTAACTATTCGGCCGCAAAAATGGGATTGATAGGTTTTATGAATACCATGAAACTGGAGGGTGACAAGCATAATATAAAAGTTAACACCATCGCTCCGATTGCCGCCACGAGGCTGACGGAAGAAATTCTCCCGCCGGAACTTCTGGCAAAACTTCAACCGGAATTTGTTGCGCCGCTGGTCCTATATTTATGTTCGGAACAGTGTCCTGTGTCGGGTGCGATCTATAATGCGGGCATGGGCTATTACAACCGTGTTGCCATAGCCACGGGACCGGGGTCTGTTGTCGGGGACGGCAAAGAGGTCCCGACACCTGAAGGTGTAGCAGCCAATTTTGATAAGATAAAGTCCATGAAAGGGGCAGAGGAGTATACCAATGCTACGGCGGCATTCAGCCCGATGCTGGATGCTTTCAGCCCGAAAAAGGAAGAAGCGTCAGTAGACGATGATTCGGGACTTACAGTCAGAGGAATCTTCGAGGGGCTGCCTGAAGCTTTTCAGGCAGACAAGGCCGCTGGAGTGGATGTTGTGTTCCAGTTTGATATCACAGGAGCAAATGGCGGGTCATGGTCCGCGACCGTGAAGGACGAAACCTGTGAGGTTACCGAAGGCTCGCACAGCAGTCCCACCACTACCATTGAGATGGGCGACGATGATTTTGTTAAAATGATTTCGGGTGAGTTGAATGCCATGTCGGCTTACACTGGAGGAAAACTCAAAATCGGTGGCGATCTCATGAAATCACAGCTCATCGAAAAATTGTTCAAGTTTTAGATAAGCTTTCGACGTTTAGCCGTCAGGAGTGTTTGAGAAGCTGAATACTCATAGCTGAGAGCTCAATACAACAGGAGGACTATCCATGATAGGAATAACATCATATGGCGGTTACATCCCGAGGTTAAGGCTCAACCGAATGAGCGTTTTTCAGAGCATGGGCTGGTTCGCCCCGGCAATTGTTATGGTTGCCCAGGGAGAGCGCTCATTCTGTAACTGGGATGAAGATACCGTTACAATGGCCGTAGAAGCCTCACGTGATTGTCTTACAGGAAAGGATAAATCAAAGGTCGATGCGCATTACCTGTGCTCTACTACACTACCATTTGCAGACCGGTCATGTGCCGGCTTGGTTAAAACAGTATTAAACCTGAGGGATGACATAATCGCAGAAGATTTTACTGCTTCCCTTAAGTGTGGCACCAGTGCGCTTGTTACGGCTCTTGACGCGGTGAAGGGCGGTGAAAGACGGAACATCCTGGTAACAGCCTCGGATAAACGTGAGGCCAGGGCGGCATATTTCTATGAAATGTGGTTCGGTGACGGGGCCGCGTCACTACTTGTGGGAGATACTGATGTAATCGCGGAGTACAAAGGAAGCTATTCCCTGTCTTATGATTTCGTGGATCACTACCGCGGCTCATGGAATGGATATGATTATATGTGGGAGGAGCGCTGGGTCCGCGATGAAGGCTATTCCAAAATAATACCAGAAGCGGTAACGGGCTTGTTCGATAAGCTTTCCATTTCCATGGATGATGTGGATAGACTTGTCTTCCCCTGTTTTTTCAAGGCGGAGCACAGGAAGATAGCCAAGAAACTGGGAGCCGCTCCCGAGAAAGTGGTGGATAATTTCCACGAAGCCTGCGGCGAAACAGGCTCGGCCCACCCGTTTTTAATGTTAGTTTCGGCACTGGAAAAGGCAAAACCCGGTGATCGAATCCTAATGGCAGGATTTGGCCAGGGCTGTGACGCGCTATATTTCCAGGTGACGGACAATATAGAAAATCTTCCGGCAAGGAAGGGAATAAGCGGGTGCCTTGAAAATAAGAAGACTGTGGATAATTATCCCAAGTTTCTGAAGTTCAGGAATTTGATCAAGACCGAAATGGGCATTCGGGCCGAAGCCCCGACCCAGACTGCAATGACTGTGGCCTGGCGGAAGCGAAAGATGCTGATGGGCCTGATAGGGGGTAAGTGTTCTGAATGCGGAACGCCTCAATTCCCCAAGATGGATATATGCGTGAACCCAAAATGCAATGCATTGAATACACAAGAGGATTATGAGTTCGCTGACGAGCCCGCGTTTATAAAGAGTTTCACCGGCGATCTGCTGGCGGTATCCGTTGATCCGCCCGCCGTATACGGCATGATCCAGTTTGAGAATGGCGGCCGGTTTATGGCCGATTTCATAGACTGTGAACTGGGCGATGTCAGGGTTGGCCAGAAGGTGAGTCTTGCCTTCAGGAGGAGATATGTTGATAAGGAAAGGGGATTTTCAGGTTATTTCTGGAAGGCCGTCCCGATCCCCGGTACCGCCCCGGATGTGGGGGAACAGGAGGACATGCGTTTTGACGGTAAGGTAGCCGTTGTAACAGGTGCCGGCGCAGGTCTGGGCCGGTCATATGCCCTGGAACTTGCCAGGCGGGGAGCAAAAGTGGTGGTGAACGACCTTGGAGGCGCACCGGACGGCTCGGGAAAAGGATCGAAAAGTGCGGCCGACAAGGTGGTAGATGAAATAAAAGAACTGGGAGGCGAGGCCGTTGCAAATTATGATTCGGTAGCAACCCCGGAGGGGGGGCAGTCCATAGTGGACAAGGCCGTTACCGCTTTCGGCAGCGTGGATATTGTAATAAATAATGCCGGTATCCTGAGGGATAAGACCCTGGTGAAGATGGATACGGAAAATTGGGATGCGGTAATGGATGTCCATCTGAAGGGGGCGTATAACGTGACGCGACCCGCATTTAGCAAAATGCGTGAGAATCGCTATGGACGAATCGTTCTGACAACATCTGCTGCGGGGCTCTATGGCAACTTCGGGCAGACAAATTATTCGGCCGCGAAGGTGGGGCTTATGGGATTTATGAACACCCTGAAACTGGAGGGGGAAAAGCACAATATAAAGGTGAATACCGTGGCCCCGGTAGCGGCCACGAGGCTGACCGAGGACATACTTCCCCCCGACCTTCTGGAGAAGCTGAAGCCTGAATTTGTAACACCGCTGGTATTGTATTTCAGTTCCGACCAATGTGAAGATAACGGCCTGATTATAAATGCGGGTATGGGTTATTTCAATAGGGCGGCAATTGTTACCGGACCGGGTACTGTTATTGGCGACGGAACTTTCATCCCTTCGCTGGAAGATATACACAAGAGCTGGAAGGCTATTAACAGCCTGGAAGACGCGGAAGAGTACCCCAACGCAACGGCAGCCTTTGGCCCCATGCTGGACGCATTCAGCCCCAAAAAGAAAGCCGATAAAGGTGAGACCGGTTCAGAGTTAACGGTTAAGGGCATTTTTGATGGACTGCCCAATGCCTTCCGGGCGGATCAGGCCGCGGGGGTGGATGTCGTTTTCCAGTTTGATATTTCGGGACCGGCCGGGGGTGCGTGGTATGCGACTATCAAGGAAGGGACCTGCGAAGTCAGTGAAGGATCTCACAGTAGTCCTACAACCACCATTAAGATGGCTGATGATGATTTTGTGAAGTTGATAACAGGAGAGCTGAACGCAATGTCGGCCTTCACATCCGGAAAACTCAGGGTTGAAGGCGACCTGATGAAATCCCAGCTCATCGAGAAACTGTTTAAGTTTTAGAGGAGGAATTGTTATGGCTACAGGAATTAGAGATAAAGTAGCAATAATCGGTATGGGCTGTACGCGTTTCGGTGAAAGGTGGGATGTGGGTGCCGAGGAACTTATGGTAGAGGCCTTTACGGAAGGGATTGAATCCGCGGGGATTGAAAAAAATGATATCCAGGCGGCCTGGCTGGGCACGTGTATAGAAGAGGTAAATGTCGGCAAAAGCGCTCTGCCACTTTCCATAGCTTTAAGACTTCCGTTTATACCGGTTACCAGAACAGAGAATTACTGTGCGAGCGGAACCGAGGCGTTTCGCGGTGCGGTTTATGCCGTAGCGTCGGGCGCCTATGATATCTGTCTTGCCCTGGGGGTGGAAAAACTCAAAGACGCCGGTTACGGGGGTCTGCCCAATCCCGGCTCCAACTTCGGATCCCTGAGCTGGCTCTGGTATCCCAACATGACGGCACCAGGCGTCTTTGCGCAGTTGGCCACCGCCTATGGGGCCAAGCATAAGATTCCCGAGCAGGATATCAAGAGGGCCATGGCCCAGGTCTCTGTAAAGAGCCATGAAAATGGGGCGCTTAACCCGAAGGCCCATCTCAGGAAGGCTGTAACCATTGACCAAGTAATGGCCTCCCCGATCATCGCACATCCATTAGGGCTCTTTGACTGTTGTGGCGTGAGCGACGGCTCGGCATGCGCCATTGTGACCACCGTGGAAAAAGCCAAAGATATGGGGATTAAGAATCCGGTTACGGTCAAGGCCCTGCAATTGTCACTCAGCAGTGGTGAGGAGATGGCCTTTAATGAATGGGACGGTGATCACTTTATGACCACGGATCGATGCAGCACCAAGGCTTATCTGGAGGCCGGGATTACCAACCCCCGTGAAGAGATCAGCATGATGGAGCTTCACGACTGCTTCTCCATTACGGAACTGGTCACCTATGAAGACCTGCACATCTCCGAAAGGGGGAGGGCATGGCAGGATGTCCTGGACGGTTTTTATAACAGGGACGGCAAGATTCCGGCCCAGGTGGATGGCGGTCTCAAGTGCTTCGGCCATCCCATTGGGGCCTCAGGCCTTCGCATGTTGTACGAAATGTATCTCCAGCTCCTGGGACGCGCAGGGGACCGGCAGATCGAAAACCCGCGCTACGGCTTGACGCATAACCTGGGTGGGTTCCCGCCCCAGAATGTCTGCAGTATCGCTATAGTCGGCCGGAGTTAGGGATTAGAAAAAATTGAATATTGACTATTGAATATTGATTATCCCGTGGAAAGTCATAAAGCTGGGTAGTTGAATCAACTCCCTTAGTGCCGATTCATTATAATAACTCGCGATTCCTGAATTCCTAAATCCATGTAAAAAGGATTTTGCATGGGCGTCAATATCGACTATTTATGGATCATTCGGTTAATGAGTACACCTATCGATATAACATGATTGAGAGTTTGAAGGTTGAAGCGGTCTTTTCGGAGTGACTGCTGGAAGGCCTTCGTGATTTCAGGCTGTTATGGGATGGGGGACCCCCTGGCCCTGAGCCGAAGGCGAAGGGAACAGGGAGGGGGGAGGCATCACCCGCCCAGAACTGTTTGAAATCACCCCCGCATAGCGGGATCTTCGACACGCCGGGAAGCTCGGAATCGAAGAAAAGACTGGTTCAACCTTCCCATCTGCCAAAATATCTGAACAATTTTGCAGTACTCATTAACCGGATGAACCCTATTTATGGAATCGCCTCACTCAATCTTACCCGACTGCTTCGGACTTGAGGTCATAATAAGGCTTATTATTCCTTCAGTTTAGAATCCTAAACTTATCTCAATCCGAGGATCTCCCTGGCTTCCGATGGATTTGCAATCTCACGGCCCACCTCGTGGACGATTTTTGCCAGAGCCTCCACGAGTACCCCGTTATTTTCTGCCTTCTCGCCATCCGGTCTATAAAATGTATCCTCAAGACCTGTTCTTACATTCCCGCCAAGTTCAACACACTTTCGATGAAGATCCCATATTTCTTTCCGCCCGACTGCAATTACCTGGTAATGTGTGCCCTTTGGCATCTCCGCGACAAGGAGCGGAAGCCACTCGGGCTTTGCGGGCATACCACTTGCCACCCCCATTACCAGAGAGATGTGGGCCGCTCCTTTAAACATTCCATTCCTTTGATAAAGACCCACACTTCTGACTATTCCTGAATCGAAGCATTCGAACTCGGGCACAACATCATTGGCTGTCATGACATCTAAAAAACCTTTGATTTTCTCCAACGGATTGTCAAATAGAGTCGGAGGCCAGGCCCATGATCCATCCGACCTTAATTTCAGGTAATTAAGTGATCCGGCATTGCAGGCCGCCATCTCCGGTTTGAATCTCTCCAGACAGGCGACCGGCCCCGATATGTCAGGCCCCACGACTCCCGTGCTCATGCATATAATAATTTCCGGAACACGGGCTTTTATTTCCGAAAGTATATCGGCAACCGTATCAAGGTCCCACGTGGGGAGATGACCCAGTCCCTTTTCCTGGTTTCTAAAGTGGCAATGCACTATGGATGCTCCCGCATTAAAGGCCTGTTCGGCATGATCCGCCATTTCTTTCGGTGTAACAGGGACATTGTGAACTGCCGGATCCGTAAGCAGGCCTGTCAGGGCGCACGTAATAACTGTTTTTTGGCTCATTTTGTTCTCCTTCCTGAATTACCTTTGATTATAAGATGCGTTCTTCAGCCGCCATCAAGCTCCCTTGAACTCCCCTTTTCTTTTCTGCATATATGCGGTCATAGCCTCGAAAAGGTCTTCCGAAGGTAGAATCATGCAAGACCTCGCCGCGTTATAATGAAGCGATCTGCGCTGGATTGTCTCTTCATCAAAGAGTAAAACTTCCTTGGCCCCCTGAACCGCCAGAGGAGGATTCCCGGCGATCTCTTCCGCCATTTCCAACGCTTTTGCATCCAGGGTTTCCTTGTCCGGGTAAACATCATTTACAAGATTGATTACCCTGGCGCGCTCCGCGTCAAATCTGTTACCCCTGAATGCGAGTTCCCTCGCGTGACCGCGTCCGACGATCTTAGGGAACCGCTGCAGTCCCCCTACATCGGTAATAATGGCCAGTTTCGCCTCGGGCAGGGCGAATATTGTATCGGCCGAACAGATCCTGATATCACAACATACAACCAGTTCAAGCCCCGCACCCAGGCAATGTCCATGGATGGCTGCTATCGTGGGTTTGGAAATACGTTCCAACCGGCTATGGATTTCCTGCGTTTCGATTATTAATCTAAAAAACTTCATTTTTTGAGCGGCCCCGGGCGTTCCGCCGATTGCACCGATCAATTCATTTTCGGGACCAAGATCAAGCCCGGCGCAAAAGGATTTACCTTGTCCGCGAAGAATTATCACCCTGGCCTCCTCATCTTCTTCCGCGAGCCCTATGGCCTTGTCAAGGTCCTTCCACAGGGCACTGTTCATGGCATTGCGCTTATCGGGTCTGTCAAGGGTGATAAAACCGATATGCCCTTCCCTGCTATAGCGAACAAGGGTTTTATTTTCTGATTTTTCATCATTCATGAGACAACTCCTTTTTTTCCGGTTGATATATAATTTTTGGCTCCTCACAAGAATCTGTGGGTAATAATTTGTGTTTAAAGGAAAAGGGTTATGTGGTCTTTTCCGAGTGACTGTCGGGAGGCCTTGGTCATTTCATTGGGTTACGGAATGGGGGACCCCCTGGCCCCGAGCCGAAGGCGAGGGGAACAGGGAGGGGGGAGGCATCACCCGTCCG
>DAOUXC010000296.1 GCA_030666795.1 Desulfobacteraceae bacterium | reverse complement strand
TGCCAATGGGATTTCACATCCTGATATTGAAATATCGATTTATTCTGGAGAGTACTTATTCCCTCACCTATTTAGAGTAACCTTCAATACCTTTTCAGTATCATCGGTAACCTTGAAGCGATCATCGATTCTGAGCCCGCAAACCCATACGATCCTGTTGCTGTGGGTCAAAATGGGTATATTCGCCCTGGCCTTGGAAGAAAGCTTGAGATCAATAAAAAAATCCTTGAGTTTCTTATGCCCGCTCATACCAAGGGGGACAAACCTGTCACCGGGCAGAAAATTTCGGATCATCAAGGGATAGGTGAGGTTTTCGGCATCCAGAAATGCGGTCCATGGGGATGCGCTCATCTCGGTCAGCTCACTGCCTAAAACCTCCTCCAACGAAATAGTACACCCTAACTCGTCCAAGTGAAATGTCCCGGGCCCATCCAGAAAACAGCAGAAGCCTTGTGTTTGGGTATCCTTTACCAATTCAAAGACAAACGTATCATAATCCTTCCTGACGTTTATATGGTTTGGAAGATGTGCCATTGCCTGCGGCTTTTCACTTGCTGCTAATCTTCTGACTGCTTCTATGTGCCTGAGGCCAATCCGGCGCAAACTCCCACCTGTCTCTCTTACGGCATAGCGGATGACACGATTTTTTAATGCCTCCGGAAGTTTTTTAAAAGAGGAGAAATGGAACCGGAATTCCCGTCCGTCCCCGGATTTATCCTGCCCTTTAACCCAGGCCCCGGCCATCTGTTCCAGGCATTCCTCATCCTTTCGCATGATCCCCGCGGTTTGCCCTAAGAGTTCCACGATTCTCGGCTGGTACTTTCGGAGTTGGGGAAGAAGTTCTAAGCGGATACTGTTCCTCAGGTAACGGGGTTCAAGATTAGTCGCATCCGTCACATATTTGAGACCCCTCTCTTCAATATAGGACTCGACCTCATCACGACTCACTTCGATCAAGGGTCTGATTATCTTTTCATCCCTCAAAGGCGGAATTCCCGCGAGTCCCGACGGGCCACTCCCCCTTATAAGTCTCATCAGGACAGTCTCGGCCTGGTCATTAAGATTATGACCCATGGCGATCTTCCGGGCCGAAAACTTCCGTAACGCATCTTCAAGGAACCTGTACCTGACATTTCTGGCCCTTTCCTCCAAGGAAGACTCCTGCCGCGCCATCAGCCTGCCTGCCTTTTTTGTCTCAAAAGGAAGTTGGAGAGCCCCTGCCAGGGACTTGACGAACCGTGTCTCAGCCTCGTCTACATCCGGTCTGAGTCCGTGGTCAAGATGGGCCACCACAAGATTCAGGCCCAAATCATCCTTAAGTTGACAGAGGATATCCAACAGACAAACAGAATCCGGCCCACCGGAAACGGCAACGACCACACGATCCCCGTGACTGATCATATCATACCTGGTAATGGTGTTTCGGACCTTCTTGATTGTTTGTCTCACCTGGTTCACGTCGAACTCCGAATCTGGAATTTTGCCGCGGCACGCAGAATAAAACTTAACACGATTCAAGCATAAACTCAATGGCAGGGCCTTTTCAAAAAAAATACCAAATCGCCAAAAAACCATATAAAATTTAGAAAATGTGAGATCTCAATTGTTTATAAATCTATCCACATCCATTTAAATATATACAACCTATTGAATTCATTGCTGTATTCATTTTTCAGAATTTTTCCGTTAAAACCGCATGTTATAGCTTTTTTGAGGGGTTTTGCAGTATTATTGATGGGTTGGCAGTTGTTCAAAAAACGACTCAGGTCAAGCGGGCTTTTTTTTCATATGCCTTTGACATCCCCTTAAATTTTTTCATAAAAAAATTAAAATTAATAATTGGCCCCGTTCACGACTCACCTGGCCCATTTTTCAACCAATAAAAAACTATATATAGTATTTATCCCAAAGATTTATACAATATTTAGTTGACATCCGTCATAATATAGGATATGGCACCACATAACAGATAATGGGTAATGTATTATCTCCTGTGCCCAAAACCCTCATTCATGGAGTTAAAATTATGTCTAATATCCTGGTTATTGATGATGAAAGGATGATCTCGGATGTGCTTCAGCAGGCCTTAACCATATACGGACATAATGTAGAAACCGCATCCGGAGGATCTGATGGCCTCCGGATATTCGAGTCCGGGTCTTTTGATTTAGTGATAACGGATATACGCATGCCCGACATTGACGGCATTGAGGTAGCGCGATGCATTCGAAGCTCCGACAAACCGCAAACACCGATCATTGCCATGTCAGGAACTCCGTGGCTTATGAATGGTAACGGATTTGATTTTACTATCCCCAAACCTTTTAGCATTAAGATCCTTATGGACGCAGTCAAAGAACTGACTTTGAATCCTATGAATCCCGATACGGGCCATCTCAACAATACGCCTTCAAAATTGCAGTAAAAAAACGTATCTGCAAACCGTCCGACAGCCTTCAATCCTTCTTGCCCCATTTTTAATTAATGATAGACCCCTAAAAAGTCCACGTTTACGTTTCTGACAGCCAAAACTATTTGATGTCCCAACATTCAAATTATACTTTTGTGTGTTTTGCGCCTTTTTGCGGCTATATCAATAATAATACCAGATGGTTTTGTAGTGAGTTGTGTCCTCGCCGGCCGCTTTCAGTCTCTTGAGATAGTCATAAATCGACACGTCCGTGTAGACAAAAGTATCCGCTAAAAATAGTTTCTTCTCCCAGGGATGGAATTCATAGACCCTTCGGCCATTTGGCAATATCGAGATGACATCGTGGTGCTGGACGGCGCGCAGATAGTTTTTGCCGAGACCGGGGACGTTGAAGACAATTTCGTCCGTGCGCACGGTTCCGGGCATGAGCCGGGCCTCTTCATGCTGCTCCTGGAGCAATCTCGCGATCGGCACCCTGTAATCGTCCGTTTCTTCCTTCCCCTTGGTGTTGAAGGTGTAATAAGGTGTGATACCGGCCAATCGGAGCTTGTTACGCAGGGCCGCGGCCTCAAATTTTCTCGAATTATAGAACGTGTACACGAGTTGGTTATACACATCCATGCCGTACCGGCGAAACTTCTGTACCGCTTCCAACATTTGGGGGGTAATCTCGTATGGGTGTTCCACGTGCGTGATAATGATGATTTCTCTTTTTCCCGGATTGTGGAAGTGATTGATATCGCGCACAAATGAATCGGTTATACGCTGGGGAAGGGTCACCGGTGTGCGTGTGCCGATCCTGATCCTTTCCACATGATTTATACGTGAAAGCCTGTACATCATGTTTTCGATTTTTGCATTAGATAAGATCAGCGGGTCACCGCCCGTGATCAGGACCTCGTGGATTTCAGGTGTGTCTTCTATCCATTGAAGAGCCTTTTCCAGCTTGTCCTTTGATATGGCGGCATTTGATGAGTAGACATCTTCTATTTCCCAATTTCGCTGGCAATACACGCATATCTGGGGGCACGTTAAAACCGGCTTGAGGATCACAATACCGGGGTATCTCCTGGTAATCCCTTCAATGGGAGAGGTATCCCGTTCGAGCATAAAGTCCATTGAATGTTCCGCGCGTCCCCTGAGTTCTTTCAATTTTTCCACGTAGTGAAGGGACGGGATCACCTGGGCGCGCACGGCCCGGTCTTTCCCCCGGCCAGGCTCATAATCCATAAGCGACAGATAATACGGGGTGATGCCGAATGGAATCCTGTATTCACGTGCATGTTTTACTGCCTGGTATTCATCGTCCGTCAATTTGATGAGCGAACTCAGGGTCTTCACATCCCTTATGATGTGTCTTGTGTGCCATTTCCAGTCATCCCATTCGAATTCCGTGGCGCTGAAATGTTTTAATATTCTTTCCTTGTTGACACTGCGTTTACGAATAATTTTTTTATCCAGCCCGCATGGATAGCGATCCAGAAATTTTTGTGCCGTCCTGTTCATCCTTGACAGGTCCACTGACCTCAGCCTGGCGGCCTTCTGTCCCTCATGCTTCAGAAAGGCAGGGATTTTGTCGGAATAAATACCTGTTTTTCCCATAATGCCCTTAAAAAGATGCTCGAGTTCCGCTAAAAAGCCCGAAGCAGGCATTTCAACGCCTCGCAGATCCTCTTTATGCAGGAGGACATCAATGTGCTCAAGAAAGCTGTAACCTGCTAACCGCTCATTTCTTTTGGATAGAATATTTCTGAATACGGTTATGGCATCCCTGGTCATTATCCATTCCAGGGGCGGAATCAAGGGGTTGTCTTCAAACGTGGCAACAAGCATATTAGACAGAAAAGACCTGATTTTCTCTCTTTTAACGTCAATTGGATCTTGAGAAACCATGCATTCTTTCAAGGCCGGTGCGATGTCCAAAATTTTATGAAGCCTTTTTTGAATCCTTTCTTTTTTCATGTCTTACTCCGGTTCCTATGTTACTTTCAGCAGGCCTTTTAGTGTTGCCTGAATATTCAGCAACTATAATATACTATCTTGATTGCTAAGATGTCAACCCATTCAACTTTCTTTTAACTTATTTTAGCATAGTTTAGCCAAACGATATTTCCATGTGTCTGCCACTTCTCTTGACTAATATACTCCCGTAACTATTTTTTGATAAAGATGGTTCATCCGGTTAATGAGCACGCCTCAAGGCAACAGATTATTGCGAGGGTGAAGGTTGAAGCGGTCTTTTCAGAGTGACTGCTGGAAGGCGTTCGTGATTTCAGG
>DAOUXC010000138.1 GCA_030666795.1 Desulfobacteraceae bacterium | reverse complement strand
TAAAAACATTGGAGCGAAGCGACACCATAACTTTAGGCATTTTAGATCACTTTAGGCACTTTTAACTTGTACGATTTTAAGTAAAGCAGTCCCTTTCAGAGGTCAACCAGAGCCGGGTCATCCGGAACCGGATCTTTACTGATTTATCTTGAAGATAATCATCAGACCCTTCAGGGTCAGGAATTCTTCAACATGATCGATTGTCTCCGAGACATCACAGATAAGGGGTGCAAGACCTCCGGTGGCTATGACCGTGGGTTCTTCACCTGACTCCATTTTCATCCGGTTGACAATACCATCTACCAGTCCGGCGTAACCGTAAATTATGCCCACGTTCATACTGCTGATCGTGTCCCTCGCAATGACGTTTTTCGGCCGGGCAAAGATTTCGACCCTGGGAAGCTTTGATGCCTTCTGAAAAAGGGCCTCGCAGGATATCAATGCGCCGGGCGCAATTGCACCGCCTATATAGGCGCCCTCCTTTGATATGTAATCAAAGGTCGTGGCCGTTCCGAAATCAACCACCACCAAGGCCGTGCGATATTTATCATAGGCCCCTACCGCATTTACAATTCGGTCGGCCCCCACTTCTTTTGGATTGTCATAACGGATCGGCATGCCGGTCTTCAGACCGGGACTCACAATCATGGGTCTAACATTAAAATACCTCAGGCAAAACTCCTCAACGGTATTTAACAAAGGCGGAACTACGCAGGATACAATTGTGTCCTTGACATCCGAGAGGGTCATCCCGGCCGAGTGGAAGAGGTTCTTTACAAGTATCCCTAATTCATCGGGTGTTACTTCCTTCTCTGTCCGGATTCTCCAGTGATACAGTACCTGATCCTGCTCTGTTACACCTAAAACGATATTCGTATTACCAATGTCAATGCAGAATAACATATCCCTCACCCTGCCCATAAATCAAATAAGCCCTGCCATGCTTTAGAACTCGTTGCGTGTTACGAGTTGCGTGTTGCGAGTTAAGGCCTATTCTCATCGTTGATAATGGGAATGGTCTCGATTTTTGTTATGTTTTTGACAACTTCAAAGCTCATTGTGGAAGTGGCATTCTTGCCGCGGCTGTCGCGGACGTAAAGTCGCCCACACAGGTAAATTACATGAATTTTCAACTAATTTGGTATGACCCGATTTTTTTCAACCCGCAACACGCAACCATCAACATTTATTGCCGATACCATTAAGACACAGCACCTTTCAAAGGAAAGAATAAACCAACGTTATATATTGCCTACCCTCCCTGTCTTTATGGCATCAACTATCTTGACGGTCTCCACGGCCTTTTTTACATTATGCGCCCTCACTATATGGGCACCGTTCATTATGCCTGCAGCTATCGTAGCCATTGTTCCGGTATCTCTCTCACGGGCCTCTTTGTTCAATATGTGCCCGATAAACGCCTTGTTGGATGACCCTAATAAAACTGGACATTTAAGAGAGCCAAACCTAGACAGCTCCTTAATGATTTTGAGATTGTCATCAAATGTTTTTCCAAAGCCGATCCCGGGATCCACAATAATCAGCTCTTTTCTGATCCCGGCTTTTACGGCCCGAGCAATGGCATTTTTTAAAAAGTTGAGAATTTCTAAAATGAGGTCATCATAGGTGGGATTGTCCTGCATGTTTCTGGGCGTGCCCTTCATATGCATGAGGATTACTGGAACGTCCGTCTCTGCCGCAATTGAGGCCATATCGGGATCAAACCTGAGTGCGCTGATGTCATTAATCACCGATGCCCCGGCCTTCAAGGCTTCCTGCGTTACCTCACTTTTATATGTGTCTATGCTGATAGGAACGGAGAGTTCTTTGTTAAGTGTCTCTATCACCGGGATCACCCGATCCATTTCTTCGGTAACGGAGACCTCTTTTGCATAGGGCCTTGTGGATTCTCCTCCCACATCAATTATGTCCGCGCCGTCACGGGCCATTTCCAGACCATGCTCGATAGCCCTGTCCTGATGGAAATAATGGTTCCCGTCCGAAAACGAATCAGGTGTTACATTCAGGACCCCCATTATGTGGGTCCTTGTGTCCAAGTTCAGGACGTGATTCGACCAGTTCAATACGAAAGACAACTTTCCTTTGTCCCTTTCAAATTATAAAATCTCAAAATCTCAAGCCCCTTCTTCAGCTTGAGGAGAAGCTCCTGCTGCCATTATTTCATCAATGTCCTTGCTGTCCAGGGTCTCTTTTTCCAGAAGGGCATTGGCCATCCTGTGGAGGGTGTCTAAGTTTTCATTAACGATCTGTTTGGCGTTTTCGTATCCCCCTCCTACAATTTTTCTGACCTCTTCATCGATTTTTTGCGCGGTTGATTCACTGTAATCTCTGTGTTGAGAAATCTCCCTTCCTAAAAATATCTGCTCCTCGTTTTTGCCAAAGGTCAGGGGGCCAAGCTCTTCGCTCATGCCATAGTCACAGACCATTTTACGGGCAAGGTCGGTTGCTCTTTCAATGTCGTTCCCCGCCCCTGTAGTCTGCATGTCAAGGACAATTTCCTCGGCTACCCTGCCGCCCATCAACATGGCAATATTATTTAAAAGATAGTCTTTGGGATAGGTATGCTTCTCGTCAATGGGAAGCTGCTGGGTCAGACCTAAGGCCCTGCCCCTTGGAATTATGGTCACCTTATGGATCGGATCGGTCTTGGGAAGCTGTCTGGCTACCAGGGTGTGCCCTGCCTCGTGGTAGGCAGTGATCTTTTTTTCTTCATCACTGATGATCATGCTCCTGCGTTCCGTACCCATCAGGACCTTGTCCTTGGCGTCTTCAAAGTCCTGCATCTCCACGCGGTCCTTGCCCCGTCTGCCCGCCATGAGCGCGGCCTCGTTCACCATATTTTCAATGTCAGCGCCTGTAAACCCGGGGGTCCCGCGGGCCAGCACGGAAACGTCCACATTATCGGCCACCAGTTTTTTGTTGAAATGGACCTTCAGGATACCCTCCCTGCCCTTGAGATCCGGAACCGGCACAACTACCTGGCGATCAAAACGTCCAGGTCTTAAGAGGGCAGGATCAAGCACGTCAGGCCTGTTGGTAGCGGAAATCAGGATGACACCTTCATTGGACTCAAAGCCGTCCATTTCCACGAGTAACTGGTTAAGGGTCTGTTCCCGCTCATCATGTCCACCGCCCAGGCCTGCCCCGCGGTGTCTGCCTACGGCGTCAATCTCATCAATAAAAATAATACAGGGCGCATTTTTCTTGCCTTGAGTGAACAGGTCTCTGACCCGGGATGCGCCGACACCTACAAACATTTCCACAAAGTCTGATCCGCTTATGCTGAAAAAGGGCACGTCCGCCTCGCCGGCGATTGCCCTGGCCAGAAGTGTCTTACCTGTGCCGGGCGCTCCCATCAAAAGGACACCTTTGGGAATCCTGCCCCCCAATCGCGTGAATTTTTTGGGATCACGGAGAAATTCAATAATTTCTTCCAGTTCATCTTTGGCCTCTTCAATACCCGCAACATCCTCGAAGGTGACCTTTTCCTGGGAATCAGTCATGAGTCTGGCCCTGCTTTTACCGAATGACAGAGCCTTTCCACCGCCCATCTGCATCTGCCGCATAAAAAATATCCATACGCCGATTAAGAGCAGCATGGGAACCCATGAGAGAAAGACATGGAACCATGAGGAATCTTCCGTGGGTTTTACGGATATTTTGACCCCTTTGTTTCGGAGAAGCTTTATCAGCTCCGGGTCTTTGGGGGCGAATGTCTTAAATGGTCCCTGGGCCGCCATGCCCGATATGTTGTCGCCTTGGATCGTAACCTGGCTGATACTCTCGCTTTCCACCATGCTGAGGAAGTCGCTGTAGCTCACAGAAAGATTGCTTCCGCCGGGCTGTTTGAATATCTGAAACAGCATGACCATCATAAGACTGATCACAAGCCAGAGGGCAAGATTTTTATAAAATGGATTCAATTTGCTTAGACCTCCATAGGTAGTGTCTTGTATCGTAAAGTCTTAGATTTAATTCATTTGGTCCGTATGGCCGCGAGGATCCTGAATCTGCATACGAGCCCAAGGGTTAAGGAGCAAGGCATGAGCCATAGAGCCATATGCGTTTGGCCATTTCAATGTTTTCATGGCCTTTCGTTTGGGGAAGGGTTTCCTGCCCCAAATAATATTCTTCCAAGGACCTATAATAAATTTTTGTCCAAAAACGTCCTTTTTCCGACACTGACAGAATTATGTCAACAATATATTATAAATACTTTTTTTTGAAATTCTACAAAATTTAAGGGATCAAGCCCTAAATCATGAGTTCATCGAACATTTTGGCATATTTTTGAGCGTAATTCAGACTATCAAAATTTAAATGGCCGCAAAAAACACAAATTACGCAAAACACCCCATTTAGCCTCACACCAACCCTCTTTCTTCCCCGCTAATTTCTTTATTCAAGTGGAGGGCGAGGGGGCTTTTGACTTTTTGCGGTTCAATCGATAATGTAATGATTCGCCGGCCGAAAAACGATATATTACTGATCGGGAAAATTATGAAAACAACAAGACTATTGGCAATTATTTTTCCGTTCAGGATAAAAACCGTCAGGTAATTGTCAAAATGGAGAGTTCAGATGTCGAAGATTCGACAAAGAGCTATCGAAGGCATAAAGATAAACGACACCTTTAGCGTTGTGCGAACATTCACCGAACAGGATATGATGCAGTTCGCGGATATCACAAAAGACTATAACGCCATCCATTTCGACGACCGATTTGCGAATGTGAAAAACCTGCGGGGTCGGATTTGCCACGGGCTGCTGGTTGCCAGCATGATCACACAGATAGGCGGTCAGATCGGTTGGCTCGCCTCGCGCTTTGATCTTCGCTTTATGAAACCCGTGTATTTCGAAGACACCATCACATGCCGTTTGACCATCGATGATATCAATGAAAAGGGTTGGGCCAAGGCCACAGCCGTCTACCGGAACCAGGAAGGTGCAACCGTGCTGGAGGCCAAACTGGAAGGGGTTTTGCCGGGTGCCGCCGAACGCAAGGTGTTAAAGAGCATGGTCGATGAAGGGGATCCGACTAACCGGTTCGAATAATTTTGATGGAATCGTAAAAAGTCCATCAAAAGGCCGTCCGAGTTTTCTTCAAGGTTCATGTCTCTTGCTTGCAGGTGCTTAATGGAAGGCAAGATATCAGGTACTTTTGCCGAATATCTTGAAATAGATCGGCCTTAAATGGATGACTATCTGAATGATGCGGGAGTTGTGGAAGATAACTATGCGAAAATTGCGTTGCTTGATGCGGATGATATCATCGATCTCCACACGCCTGGCTCGTTTGGAACATATGCAAACTTGCGCACATTTTGTACGAACTTTGTGGCCGACAAATTTACATTAGAATTGTAATATTTCATTGCAATTTTACAAAATATCTGTATGATTGCACTATGAAAAAAGATCACATAAGAAGATTACTTGAGGCTCCAGAACGTTCCTTTTTTCTTTTTGGTCCACGTGGCGTTGGGAAAACCACATGGCTGAGGCGTGCCTTTCCTGAGGCCTCCTTTTTTGACCTGCTTGATCCCTCTCTGAGCTTGGAACTTTCTCAAAAGCCTGGCAACCTTGAAGCCCTGGTTGGAAAAATGCCGGAGGATTCCTGGGTAGTTATTGATGAGATTCAAAAAATACCCGATCTCCTCGATGAAGTTCACCGTTTGATGGAAACGAGGGGATGGAGGTTCGCATTATGCGGTTCGTCAGCCAGAAAGTTGCGCCGGCGTGGAACGAATCTTTTAGGAGGACGGGCCATTACCCGCAATCTGGATGCCTTCTCCTGTAAAGAGCTTGGTGAAGCTTTTGATGTTGATTTTTCACTCCAGTGGGGATTTCTGCCATGGGTCCAACTGGACCGCCAAAGCGCACATGATATCCTGAATTCTTATGTTAATACATACATTAGAGAGGAAATCAAGGAAGAGGGTATTGTAAGGAGCCTGCCCCCATTCCTACGGTTTTTGAACATTGCAGGACAGTTAAATGGACAGTTAGTAAATGGCCAGAACATTTCCCGTGAGGCAGGTGTGCCTCGAAGTAGTGTGGATGTTTATTTCTCTATTTTGGAGGACACTCTTCTCGGATATTTTCTTCCGTCCTATCGCCCGAAGTTGAAAGTTAGAGAACAAGCGCATCCGAAGTTTTATTGGTTTGACCCCGGCGTTGCCAGGGCAGCCGCAGGTCTTCTTTTTGACCCGGTTGACAGGCTCTGGAAAGGCGCAGCATTAGAAAATCTAATTTATCACGAATTAAGGGTTTACAACCTAACTCAAAATAGAAACCGACCCATATCTTTCTATCGGACAGGCAGTGGGGTCGAAATCGATTTTGTGATTGAAACCCGGAAACGTCAACAATCTTCTCTTGCCCACATTGTCTGCATAGAGGTTAAAATGGCGGAGAAATGGAATAGGAAATGGGAACGCCCCATGCGTTCCCTGGACTCTCATGAGCGTATTCATGTGGATAAGATGATCGGTATTTATACGGGTAAAAGAGCGTACCACTTTGATGGCTTAGATGTTCTGCCTGTGGAGGATTTCCTAAGTCGCCTGCATCAAGGTGATTTTTTTTGAAAACCTGTGATTCCCGCCCCGTTTTTTGATATGCTTGATCAAAGGAAAAAAAGTAAGGCCTGCTATTAAAGCTGTGGCACTTGCTTTATAATGAAAAGTATTTTTTTAGGAGGAGACATTCAGTCTGGTGCATATTATTCATGAACTTTTGTAAATTTGATCAAAATTTGAATAAAGTATAGATCTTAAAAATGGTGATATACTATGGTACAGGACATGTTTACCGATCAGGACATAAGGCAGATAGGAGACCACGGGCTGACCTTGGAAGAGGTGAACAGACAGCTTGATATTTTCAAGATGCCTCTTCCCTATTTGGACGCGCATCGTCCCTGTACTGTCGAGGACGGCATTAAAATAATAAATATGGAAGAGATGCGGGTCCTCATGGAAATCTATGAGAAGGAGGCCCCAAAACGTCGTTGTCTCAAGTTCGTTCCGGCTTCGGGAGCGGCAAGCCGGATGTTCAAAAATCTTCTTAAGTTTTTGAACCGGGGGAAAAAAGTTATCAGGGAGTCTGTTGCCGCGGAAGCGGGCGGAGCAAATAAGGATGCACAGGACCTTCTCACGTTTATGGACGGCATCAGACAATTTGCATTTTTTGAAGATCTGAAATCCGTGATATCAAGAAGCGAACTTGACATGGATACACTTCTTGAAAAGGGACAGTTTACCGAGATCATCCGGTTTCTCCTGAATGAAACCGGTCTCAACTATGCGGGTCTGCCAAAGGGGCTCCTCAAGTTTCATGGGTATCCTGAAGGGAGCCGCACCGCGTTTGAGGAGCATTTAGTTGAAGCAGCATCTTATGTTGCTGACCGGAATAGAGAGTGCAGTCTGCATTTTACTGTTTCCCAGGAACATTTAAAGGAGTTTGAGGGGCTTTTAGACAAAGTCGGTCCGGTTTATGAAGAAAAATACCATGCATCCTTTCACGTGACCTTTTCCATGCAAAAAGAATCCACGGATACCCTTGCCGTGGACCTGGAAAACATGCCTTTCAGACAAAAGGATGGAAAAATACTGTTCCGTCCGGGAGGGCATGGTGCCTTGATAGAAAACCTCAATGATCTTGAGGGTGATATTATATTTGTAAAAAATATAGACAATGTGGTCCCGGACCGGCTTAAACCGGATACGTTTAAATGGAAAAAGATCTTAGGCGGCTACCTTATCGACATTCAATCCAGGGTCTTCAGCTTTTTAAAGGAACTTTCATCCGGCGCCCCGGACGACGCCTTTCTGGACCGGGTGATTGACTATGTGAAATATGAGCTGTGTCTGGCAGTGTCTGTTGCCAAGGAAAAGGCCCCTGCAGGTGAGAAAAGGACGTTCCTCATGGAGACGTTAAACCGGCCCATACGGGTATGCGGGATGGTCAAGAACGTGGGAGAACCGGGTGGGGGACCCTTTTGGGTCAGGGACAAGAGCGGTGGGAGTTCACTTCAGATCGTGGAAATGGCCCAGATCGATCCGGATTCCCAAATGCATCAGGATATCTTAGATGCTTCCACACATTTTAATCCCGTGGACCTTGTGTGCGGTGTCTCCGATTTTGAGGGCAAGCCCTTTGACCTTCGCAAGTACGTGGACCCGAGTGCGGTTTTCGTTGCACAGAAATCAAAAGACGGGAAGGACCTGAAGGCATTGGAGCACCCGGGTCTCTGGAACGGGGCCATGGCCCGGTGGATTACTTTCTTTGTCGAGGTCCCGATCGTCACATTCAACCCGGTCAAGACGGTGAATGATCTCTTAAGGAAAGAGCATCAGCCGGCATAGCTTACCTTGACGTCAGGGTTTACATATGCCCGAAGAAAAATCCTGAAGAAATCCCCCTCGCTCCCCCTTTAGCAAAGGGGGAGGCTGGGGAGTAGGGGGGATTTTAGATCATTACACTATGACTTAGATTGACGTTCCTTTGATGCCCGATGAAAATATGTTGACATCCCATCTTTCCAAAAGTATATAATCCGAATATGCAGGCAAGAAGCCTGGCAGTACGATAATTATCAACAAAAGTGAATGATGAGGCCATGAAGGCTAATTGGGTCCGAAAAACCCTGTTAAGTCTTTGTGGCCTTTTTTATTTTATGAAACCCTTCACTCCTGTCCAAAATCGGGGTTCTTAAACAGGTAGGGGGACGGGATGTTCTCGGAGTGGCGTATTTTGGTC
>DAOUXC010000072.1 GCA_030666795.1 Desulfobacteraceae bacterium | reverse complement strand
CAACGCCAGAAAGATCCTGATCCCCCTTACACAGGAAAATGTAAGGGTTGTAGGAGTAAGCAACGAGCCTTTGCCTCACTTAGTGGATCAGGCGACACAGGTGATAAGGGAGATGAATGCCCGTTTGTGAAGCAGCAGTATGTCTCATCAACCTTGCATAAAGATCAAATGCCAAGGATGGAGAGCACTGCAAAAAAATCATGTTTTTTATTGACAAACGAGGCGTCATTCTCTAAATTGCCTTCCAACACGCAATAAGAAATTGCGGTTCTAAGCAAAAAATTTGTCTATAAGCAATAGTTGAATAATAAGCCAGGAAGGCTTGAGTGGATTGGAATCCAGCCGAGTTTTCCTGGCTTTTTTGTTGAGCAAAAGTTGAAAGAAGGTGATTTCAAAAAGGGATCAGTTCAGATTGACATAAGTAGCATATAATAAAATATTCAGTGAAATCCGCGTCTAAAAATCCATATAGAAAGTGGCTGTGAAAAACAAATTAAACAACCATGACCTGAAAAGAGGAATCGGTTTCTTCTCGGCAACGATTTTGGTGATCGCCAACATGATCGGAACCGGAATATTCACCGCTTCCGGTTTTATAATAGCAGAGCTCGGCAATCCACAGACTATGCTTCTTTGCTGGTTTGTGGGAGGCATCTTTGCCCTGTGTGGAGCGCTCTGTTATGGTGAACTGGGTGCCATGTTTCCACACGCGGGCGGGGAATATGTTTTTTTACGTGAAAGCTTCGGTAAATGCATGGGCTTTCTCTCCGGCTGGATCTCTTTGATTGTGGGATTTTCCGCACCCATTGCAGCAGCGGCCATTGCCTTTGCAACCTATTCTTTTCGTTTGTTTTCGCTTTCTCTTGCTCCAAAAATGACCTTTTCCATCCTGGGCGTCAACATTATCAGCATATCGCCATTGTGTATGGTGGCCATTGGCGCAATCATTATCTTTTCGTTGATCCATTATCACAGCCTCCGGGTTGGCAGCAGGGTCCAGAATGTATTGACCCTGTTTAAACTGAGTATCGTCCTTGTCTTTGTTGTGGCCGGACTGTTATGGGGGCATGGCTCCACAAGTCATTTCTCTGAAGCTCTGGACCTGAGCTCAGTGTTTCAGGACAAGTTTGCCATCTCGCTCATATTTATATCCTTTGCCTATAGCGGATGGAATGCGGCTGCTTATCTGGGCGGTGAAATCAAGAGGCCGGGCAGAAATATCCCCTTAGCCCTTTTCACCGGGACTCTAACAGTCATGTGTCTGTATATGCTATTAAACATCGTGTATGTTTACGCGCTTCCCGCAAAGGATATGAGCGGGGTCCTTGAAGTGGGGGCAAAATCCGCTTTTTCATTATTCGGGGACCACGTAAGCAGGTACTTCAGCGGGGCCATTGCCGTGGGCCTCTTATCTGTTCTGAGCGCCATGATTATGACTGGACCCAGGGTCTATTATGCCATGGCAAAAGACGGGGTTTTCTTTAATCTCTTTGGCAAAGTAAACAAAACTCGCAGGACCCCTGCATATTCCATTTTCCTGCAGGCGGGCATCGCCATCCTTATGGTCATTACAGCGTCTTTTGATAAATTGCTTTTATACATTGGTTTTACGCTGTCCTTATTTGCCATGCTGACTGTAGCGGGAATGATAAGACTCAGGATAAAAAAACTTGCTCAAGCAGACAATTACAAGACATTCGGATATCCTTTAACCCCATTGCTGTTTATTGCAGGCAACTTATGGATTATCTATTTTTGCATAAGAAGTAGACCGGTTGCCGCAATGTTCGGATTAGGAACAATATTTTCAGGTTTATTATTTTATGCTTATTTTAGGAAAATAATGCAAAATGATGAGATATAAAAACGTTGTTATCTTTTTTCTGTTCATGTTTTTCGTTCTGTCTCCAATTCTTTACGCCCATGGTGTAACGGGAAAAGTAGATACAGGGGGTATGGTCGTAAGCGCCCAATACGACACTGGCGAGCCAATGAGTTATGCAAGGGTAAAAATTGCGGCTCCCGGGACAAAACCGGCTTTCCAATCAGGCAGAACGGACAGAAATGGCCGGTTCTGTTTCTTTCCGGATGCGCCAGGCGACTGGAAAGTGGTAGTGGACGACGAAATAGGTCACAGGCTTGAGGTCACGGTGCCTGTAAATGACTTAAAGGAACTGATGACAGATCAACAGCCTGGAAATTCAAGAGGGAGTTCTCTTTCCAGATACGAAAAGGCCTTGATGGGCATCTGTTTCATTTTTGGCATTTCCGGGATTTTCTTTTGGTGGAAAGGGAAACGGATTCAGGGGAAGATCAGTCAAGAGCTACAGGGACCTTCTCAAATGGATAGATAACTTGAGCTTCAGAAAGAATCGACTTCAAAGGCCTCTTGCGGATGGCTTACACTACCGTTTCTGTCCCCAAAACCACCCTTTACAATCCCTATAAATATTGATAGATTAATATCGGATTTGATCTCTGCTTTTATTGGCCTGATCCTTGTGGGTCGTTGATAATACTTTGTTCTGCCCCATATTTGCGGACCATATAATCGATTTGACCGGGAGAAGGTATGCAGCACAGGCAACTTTCCGAGCTTGTAAACATGGGTTCTCCTGAAGCAGTGCTGGCCGAGGGCCAGGTGATTCTCAAGCTGATTTCACCCGAGTTTGAAGTGACCCCTGTCGCCGCCGCTTTTCGTTCAGTAGTAAGCCTTTACGAGGGGAACAGGCCCGGATACCATGCCTGCAATACCGAGTACCATGACCTCCGCCACATCACAGACACCTTTTTGGCTATGGCAAGGTTGATCCACGGTGGTATACTCGAAGGCAATACCTTAACTCACCGTGGCATTGTCCTGGGTCTGATAGCGACCCTTCTCCACGATACCGGATATATCCAGGATGAAAGTGACCTTGAAGGCACCGGCGCAAAGTACACGACACAGCATGTCCGGCGAAGCATGGATTTTCTGAAACGGCATGCCTCGGATTACGGGTTTTCCGAAGAAGACGTGAGAGACGGCAGGGATATGATCCTTTGCACAGATCTGTCCGTGGATATTGCCAAGATCGAGTTTTCTTCAAGAGAAACGGAACTTTTAGGGAAGATGTTAGGAGCGGCGGACCTGTTGGCCCAGATGGCCGACCGGACATACCTTTGTAAACTACTGTTCCTTTATCACGAATTCAGGGAAGGCAGGGTGGGTGACTATGAAAACGAGGTAGATCTGCTAAGGAAAACCGTCGGCTTTTTCGATTTCATAGGCCATCGGCTTGAAACCGCGCTTGGCTCAATCCACCGGTTCGTGATTCCACACTTTGCCTCCCGGTGGGGGATTCATGCGGATATGTACGGTGAGGCGATCGAAAAGCAGAAAATTTACTTGAAGAAGATCCTGGAGGATTCTGATGTAGATCCCCGCGATCATCTGAGGCGAGAGGGGATGGTGACAAGGGTATGGAAGAAGTACGGAAAAAAATAGTCAAGGGAGAAAAGAAGATGAAAGGTAAAAGCCGGATATACAGCCTGCTCGTTTTAACGGTATCTTTTATTGTATTTGCAGCGCCGGTGCATGCCAGGATCAAGTTGGTGGCCCTGCCCGAAAGGGAAAAAACCATCATCCGGCTTGACAATCCCAACGCAACCTTGATTGAGGAGGAAAGGGTCCTTACCCTTCAGAAGGGTATTAACAAAGTGGATTTTTCATGGAAAGGCGTGAGTATCGATGCGGACTCAATCCGCCTGAACGTTCTCACTCATCCATATAAGGCTATCCTGTTGGGCGTCGGTTACCCGCCCAATGAAGCAGCACTGGTCTGGGAGATCCACTGTGACGAAGCTTTTGAGGTGACGGTTCGTATCAGCTATCTGCTCTCCAATATTGACCGGATGATTACCTATAAAGGCATTGCCGACAAAGCCGAGACCCACATGAATCTAAAAAGCTTTTTGGTGCTCCGCAATTTTTCGGGTGAGGATTTTGAAAAGGCTTCCGTTTTTTTGGATGACAATTTGTCATTTGAACAGAGTGTCAGCCATGAGGAGACCAGGCAACTGCTCTTTTTGAACAAAAGGGGGATCTCCATCGAAAAAGGCTGGACCTTTGACGCGGGCAAGCTTCCATGGGACCCGGAAAAGCTGGACATCAACGTGGGCATCCCTGTCAGCTACAGGATCAAGAACATCAAGAATTCGGGTCTTGGAACGTATGCCCTTTATGACGGGAAGGTTCGTGTTTTTCAGGAGGACGGGCACAAGGGCACGATTTTCCTGGGCGAGGATAAAGCCGGTTTAGTGCCCGTAGGCGAAACCATGAAAATTTATATTGGCGACAGCCGTGACATTGTCGTGACCCAGCGTAAAATGCAGGAAAAAAGGATCAATGTTCGTCGAAACAACAAGAACCGGGTAGTCCTATACGACACAGATGAATTGATAAAGGCAACGGCCGAGAATTTCAAAGACAGACCTGCAATACTCACCATGATCGAGCATATTACCGACCAGTGGGACATGGCGGAATGCAACATGAAATACAAAAAAAAGGACGCTTATACCCTTGAATTCGAGATTGAGCTCCCTGCACACGGCAAGAAGGAACTCAGTCTGCACTATAATCGCCGTAATCTAAGGTGACAGAAATGAAAAACAGACTGATACTTCCTGCAATAATCGGGGTACTCTTGAGCTACAGCGCTGTTTATGCCAAGGTGGACTTGGTTACACTTCCAAAACGCGAGACAGTGCAATTGACTATCTATAATTCAGCGGACCTGACATTGGTAAGGGAAACACGGGATCTTACCTTGAAAAAGGGAACAAACCGTCTCCAGTTTTCCTGGGCCAACACGCTTATTGATCCCACGAGCCTGGATATGCTGCCGAAACTCAAGGGTAAAGAAATAGACATACTGGATCTCACTTTCCCTCCCCGTGCGCGAAATTTAGGCGTCTGGAGTGTGGAGAGCCGGATGAGCGGCGATGTACCGGTGGAGATCGCGTACCTCACGAGCGGTCTGTCCTGGCGTGCCTTTTACATGGGAACCCTGAGCAAAAATGAGAAGACAATGCGCCTTAAGGGTTATGTTCGTGTGACGAATAACAGCGGCGAAGACTATGAACAGGCTCAGATCCGTGTGATTGTCGGCAAGATTAATCTGATCGACCGGATCGCAGATCTGGCCCGGCGAAAGTATGCCTATGGTCGTCCCGGACCATCTCCGGTAGTTCGGCCCGCACCTCAGGCTGACCGGGCAGCAGGTATGTCCGAAGTTAAACACAAGCTTATGCGGGTGGAAAAGTCAATGATGGCCCGGCCAAAGGAGATCAAAAAAGAAGGACTCAGCGAATACTTTCTCTATACGATCGAGGGAACGGAGACTGTACCTCACGGATGGTCCAGGCGTCTGCCCAGTTTTGACGTCAAGGAAATCCCGGTTGTCAATCTCTATAAATTTGAGCAGGAACGCTACGGCAATCAGGTGATGCGTTTTCTGAGTTTCAAAAACGATAAGGCCCACAAGCTGGGAGACACTCCAATTCCCGGCGGCACGCTCAAGGCATTCAGGGATGTGGGTAAGGAGGGTCGCCTCTCCTATGAAGGCAAGTCCCGTTTTAAGTATATACCCTTGGATGAAGACGTGGAACTGAATCTCGGCCCGGTCGCCAATGTGATCGTCAAGCCGGTTCTTATGGACTACAAGACAGACAGATATCTCTTTGACGGTAAGGGCAATATAAGTGGTTGGGATGAGATTAGGGTGTTCGAGGTCAGTGTAAAGAACACACGGGCGATCCCTGTCAAGGTGGAAATAAGGCAAAATTTCAAGACCGCATCCTGGGAGATGGAAAAAGCCGGAGATTTTGGGGCCTACGAGAAAGTGGACCTTGACACGGTGAAATTTACCCTGAAATTAGGTGTGCGTGAGACAAAGACATTTCGCTATACCCTTACTATGCACCATGGGAAAAGGGCGGAATAGATAAGGGGCATGAAACATGTCTGATCTTGAGTCCAGGTTTGAAACCGCAGTGCGGGATGTCCAGCAACTTCCTGAAAGGCCGGGAAATGAAACTCTTTTAAGGTTATACGCCTTGTACAAACAGGCAAGACATGGGGATGTCTCCGGCAGGAGACCGGGCATGACAAATTTCGTCGGTCGAGCCAAATACGATGCATGGAAAGGGCTAAAAGATATTTCAAAGGATAAGGCCATGCTGGATTACATCGATCAGGTAGAAAGTCTCAAAGGATAGACACTTCTGTCTTGACCTGCCGGTGTTATGTTTTCTATAAACCGATAAAATTTCTTTGAAAGGATGATCAATTATGAATGTTATGGTTTACGGCTCCGGTGGCAGAGACCATTGTCTTGCGGACAAATACGGAGACAGCCAGCATGTGGACAAGGTCTATTTTGCGCCCGGCAATCCCGGCGTATTGCACACGCCCAAGGGTAAAAGGGGGCTTATCGAGCGGATCCCCATAAAGGATTTCGGCGAGGTCGTCGATTTCTGCGTTGAAAATAAGGTAGATCTCGTTGATGTGGGTTCTGAAAATCCTCTGGAAGAGGGTCTTGTTGATCTCCTGAATGAGAGGGGTATTAAAGCGGTAGGCCCCAAAAAAGAGTATGTAAGGCTCGAAAGCGACAGGGCATTTACCGATGATTTTCTGGAAAGGATAGGCGTTCCCGTACCGGAATACCGTGTGTTTGATGACCCTGATAAGGCAAAAGAATATGTTAGAAACATCGGATATCAGGTGGTGGTAAAGGCCAACGGCTTAGCCGCGGGAAAAGGGGCAATCGTGTGTGAAGATGTTCCCGATGCCGTTGCAGCCATTGAAACGATAATGATCAAAAAGGCGTTCGGGGAATCGGGAAGTCGCATTGTTATTGAAGAACGAAAGTATGGCACGGAAATCTCCTTTTTTGCATACCTTGACGGCTCGCATGTCATGCCCCTAAAAATGTTCGCCCAGGATTATAAGCCTGCCTTTGATCCTGACGACATTGAATTGATAGAGAAATTCGGAGGAAACCTTAACACCGGTGGCACGGGCTGTTATTGTCCCCACAAGGAAGTCAGTCCGTGGCTTGTTAACCGGATCATTAAAGAAATCGTAAACCCTACTGCAAATGCAATCTATAATGACTTAGGTTGGGCCTATAAGGGAGTTATCTATTTTGGCATGAATCTGGATCCCTATGACCGGCTCGATATTTTTGAGATCAACGTAAGACACGGCGATCCTGAATGGCCGGTCATTGCGCGTAAATTGAGTACGGACCTGTTTGAGATCGGAATGGCCGTCTGTGACGGGACCTTGGATGAGGTCAAACAGGTTTGGAACAAGCAGTATTACGTGGATGTTATTGGTATGGAGGGCCGCTCAAAGGCGTCCAAAGGGTGGAACAAGGGATATCCCGGCCGTTACGGAAAAAAGCATAGGATCCTCGGTCTCGACAAAATAGAAAAAGGCGTGGCAGTCTATTTCGCAGGGGTTGATGATGATGCTGAAAAAGGTCTTGTCACCTACGGGGGAAGGGTCGTTCATCTTATAGTGGGAGATTCCACTCTGGATGGGGCAAGAGAAAAGGCCTACAGGAATATTAAACACATCATCTTTGAAGACCACAATAACGACGGAGAAAATTGCCTGCGTTTCAGAAAGTCAATAGGAATGTGAAGCATCTGCGCGATATTTGGGGGAACTCTAATTAATGCGGACATTTCTTGAATAACGACAGGTGTCTCCATTATGGACAAAAGCCTCTACGTATTGAGCTATTAAGACATAATCCCCCTTTTTAGCGCGAGGATGCCGCATCTCCCCGAATAGGGGACGACTTTTCCTTGATAGTCTCAAATATGCAGCATCCCCGGCTTTTGCAACGTCGGGTTTATCCCGAAGCCCCTTTCTCCAATTCCTCAAGGCGACGGTTGATTTCATCAAGGCCGCGCTTCATGGATTCCGCCTCGGTCCTCAGTATATTCATCTCGTCTGAGGGGTCCATCTGATAAGGCACCCCATAGTTAGGTCCATAGCCTGCACCCCAGGCAGGGTAGGGAGCCCTCCATCCGAAACCTCTTCCATATCCCCTGCCCCGGCCGTATCCGGCCCCGGCACCAAAGCCTGCTCCGAAACCACGACCCCTTCCATAGCCCGGGCCATAACCATAACCCCGGCCATAGACAGGCGCGTATCCGGCCCCGGCAGGATTACAATATCCTCGGGCACCTCCGGTCATGGAACCGGCGCCCATGGGTCCTGTCCCGTCAAATCCCGGCATTTGAAACACCTCCTTTTATGGCCCGCCGCTTTTTTAAACGGCGGGCGTCTTATGTGTTTATACTGTGACTGTGGGTAAATCTCATTACAGTCTACCTCCGGCGCCCTTTTCCTCGACCGGCACCGGATCCCCTGCCGGAAAAGCGTGCGTCTTGTCCGGAAAAACTCCTACCGGAATTTCGACCCGCACCCCTGCCGGCATTCTGGCCGCGACCAAAGGTCTGGCCACCGTCCATTCCCATATCTCTTTCAGAGCTATAAGAAGATCCAGCGGGATTGCAGCGGCCTTGACCTCTTCCGGTCATGGCACCCTTGCCTTCGGGACCTGTTCCATCAAATCTGGGCATACTCAACACCTCCTTTTTTTAAAATGGTCCGCCCCTGCCTCGTCTCCGCCTGCCGCGTCCCATGGGCGGCATCTCGAAATGACCGCCTTCAATACGGAGAACCTTTCCCATGACCAGGGCATCCGCCACAATCCTTCTCGCCTCGGTAAGAATCCTGCCGAATGTCTGGCGGGACACGTTCATCCTAATGGCGGCGTTTTCCTGATCCAGCCCTTCAAAATCACTGAGCCGGATGGATTCCAGGCCTTCAATGGAAAGAACGACCTCCTCTCTCCCCCATGGGGGCAAACGGTTTGGGAGAAAGGCATCCACAATGGGGCGTGCGTGAACAAATCTGGGTTTTCGAGGTCTGGGCATTTTGGCCTCACAATTTCTATTATGAGCATTTGACCATAATGTAAAACCCGTTCTTATTGGTGTCAAGTATTTTTTTGAGCATATGCTCATTTCTTATCGGTGGCTGTCTTTGACATTAGATATTTTTTTGAAGACTGTTCATGGTTTTAGGTTATAATCAATGGGTTACCGTAATGTCTCATATAGGAGGGAGCAAATGAAAAAGAAGAACCTGTTTTTTGTACTGGTTTTTGTTGTGTCCTTTTCCATAGGACTTTCTCCTCTCGCATGGGGAGAAAGAGGGGTTACGGACACGGAGATTCGCATCGGACAGTGGGGCCCGCAGACCGGCCCCGCGTCCCTCTGGGGAGCCATTGCCAGGGGGAGCGGTTGTTTTTTTGACATGATCAACGCCGAAGGGGGCATACACGGCCGCAAAATCACCTATTATCTGAGGGATGACGGCTATATGCCGCCCAAGACCAAGGCCATTGTCAAGGAACTGGTTGAGGACAAAGAGGTTTTTGCCTTTGCCTCGGGTGTGGGAACCGCAACGGGTATGGCAGTCAAAAAGTATCTCAATTACAAGAAGGTACCCTGGGTCGGACCCGCATCCGGTTCGAGTCACTGGGCCTATCCGCCAACAAAATATCTTTTCAGCGATTTTCCTCTCTACTGTGACGAGGCCGCTATTATGGTCAATTATGCGGTCAAAAAAATGGGTAAAAAGAGGATCGCCTTTGTGTATCAGAATGACGATTTTGGGAAAGAAGGGATTCTGGGTGCCGAGATAGCCCTGGAAAAACTCGGCATGAAATTAGTTGAAACCGTACCCGTGGAACTCCAGGATACGGACCTGAGTTCCCAGTGCATCAAGCTTAAGGCCGCGAACCCCGATTGTGTTCTCATGTATCTGCTTCCCAAGCATGGAGCAATAATACTCGGCACGGCAACCAAGATGGGCTTCAAGCCCCAGTGGATGAGTTCAAGCGTGCTGAGTGATACGGCCATAATGTATAAGATCAGTAAGGGGCTTTTCAAGGATGTTATTTTTACTTCATTTGGTGAGCTTATGGGCTCACCAAACCCGCTTATGAAAAAGTATATGCAGGCCCATGCCAGGTTTGCTCCGGAGGATCGGTGGGGAATATTTTTTTATGCGGGTTTTCTTTTTGTGGAGCCAATGGTGGAGGCCTTGAAGAGATGTGGCCGTGATCTTACGGCGAATAACTTTGTCAGGGCAATGGAAGGCCTCAAGGACTTTCAGGGCATAGGCGCCAAAATAACCTTTGGCCCTGACAGAAGACAGGGAACAAGGGCGTCCTTTTTGGCAAGATGCGTGGAAGGGGGGAAAACGGTCCGTTTTTCCGACTGGATGAACGCGGATATTGATGTTCAAACGGTGATCGGGAGGTTGAGGGAATGAAAAAACTGATCATAATACTCTTTGTTGTTGTGCCCGTTCTGCTCATTGCCGTGGGTGTCGGACTGTACTTCTCCATTAACTGGATTACCAAAAACGGCGTGGAGACATTCGGACCCAGGATGACCCGAACCGAGGTCAAACTGGAATCATCAAACATATCTCTGTTATCGGGCAAAGGCTCCCTCAAGGGCCTTTCTATAGGAAACCCTAAAGGCTTTAAGACCGAAAACGCCTTCCATGTTAAGGAGATTAGAGTGGCTATGGACGTTTCGTCCATTTTGTCCGACAGGCTCATCATAGAAGAAATCGTAGTCAATGCCCCGGAGATTAACTATGAGAGGGGTATTAAAAGCAGTAACATCAAGACCATCTTCGGCAATGTCCGGGCCCTTTCCGGGAAGTCCCAAAAGCAGACCACAACGGTCGGCAAGGGCGGGTCCGGGGAGTCGAAAAGGGAAGATGAAAAAAAGGTCCAGATCAACAACTTTATTGTAAAAAACGGAAAGGTAAACATGAGTGCCACACTACTCAGGGGAAATAATGTGATGGTGTCATTGGGCGAGATTCACCTCAAGAATATCGGGGCGGGAAAAGAAGGGAAGACCGCTTCCGAGGTATTTGAAGAGATATTCGGTGTCATGAACACGGCTATTACCGGTTCTGTGGCCGGAGTGGAAAGGCCTTATAGCACCGGGGCCAAACAGGCATTTGAGAAGGCAAAGGAAAAATTGAAAAAGTGGTTCAAGAAATAGTGTCCCGGTTGCAACGGAAGATTGATACGTTACAGGAGTCATCATGATTACAACTCATTTATTTAAACGGAAAAACAGCCTATGGTTTTTTGGCCTTGCACTCATTGCATTGGTCTGGGCGCTTGGCAGCACTCTTTATGCACGGGAAAGGCCTGCGACCGGAAACGGAAATCATTTTCTCTGGTCCATGAAAACGGCAAAAAATTCAGTCTATTTTTTGGGATCCATACACCTGCTTAAAAGGGATTCCTACCCTTTGGCCGCTGAGATTGAAAATGCCTATGAGGATTGCACAAATATAGTATTTGAAGCAGACCTGGATGCCATGAAGGACCCTGCTTTCCAAGCCATGATGCTTACGCTTGGCCTTTATCCGGAGGGACAAACCATAGAGCAGGATATTTCCCGGGAAACCTATGAAGCATTGAAAGCAAAAATGAAGGCTGCTGGTCTTCCCATGGCGCAATTTTCCCGTTTCAGGCCATGGATTTGCGGCCAGACTCTTACCGTAATTGAGCTACAGAGACTTGGTTTTAATGTAATGTACGGAATTGATACATATTTTTACAGTAAGGCGAGGAAAGACAAAAAAAAGATGGTTTTTCTGGAAGCTGCCGAATACCAACTCAAGCTGTTAGGTGAAATGGACAGGCATGACCAGGAGAATTTTCTCAGGCAGACGCTGAAAGAACTCGAGGTTATTGGAAAAATGGCCCCTGACATGCTAAATGCGTGGGAAACCGGTGACATTGACGGCCTCAATGAAATTATGACCATAAGCTTCGAAGAGCATCCTGAAATCCATGAACGCCTTGTTACCCGGAGAAACAGGGCATGGATTTCAAAAATAAGGAATCTTGCACATCAGGATGGTAATGTCCTTGTCATTGTCGGCGCAGGACATCTGATAGGAAAGGAAAGCGTATTGGATCTCCTTAAAGAAAGGGGCTACAAGATAAGACAGAGATAATATTACCTAAAGTGATCGGTTCAAGGTTCAGAGTTCAAGGTTCAACGGTTATAATCCATTGAAATCCATCAGCCATACAAGTTAAAAGTGTCTAAAGTGATCTAAAGTTCATGAAGCTATGGAGTCGCTTTACTCCACTGATTTTATATAATTGACAGAATTCCTTAACTT
>DAOUXC010000319.1 GCA_030666795.1 Desulfobacteraceae bacterium | reverse complement strand
TCCGTGTTAATCCGTGTTAACCAGTATCTGATAAAAAAACTTCAAATCACACCCAAAAGACCGCCACAAAAAATGAGTTAAAAAAAATAAAAATATCCTATCCTAATTTTTTAGATAAATTAGAAATTGAGGAATGTGAAGAAGCAATTATCAATTGCATGTATTCATGGAAATCGCATCGCCAACATGAAAAAAAGGTTAAAGAAGTGAAGAAATATTCCGGAATGTTTTTTGGGTCGGTGGCAAAGAAGATAGAAGGAATGCATCTTGATTTTCATGTTTGCGAAATATGTGGTTCAACCATCGATGAAGAGCCTGATTCGCCTTGCGATATTTGCAATAGATCCTTGTCACATTGCAAAAAGGTTAATAGGCCGGCGTAAATTTAAAAATAACCGGGAACAATACAGCTAAAAGTGCCGAATCGGTTACTCAGCGGTCTTAAACCCCAGCCCCTGAAAGCGGGATCTTCGACATGCCCGTCCGAGCTTCAAGATATGATATGCGCAATACGGGAAAAGGGATGAACCATTTTATTGTGCTTAAATCATTCACCCTGAGGTAAATGGAATGTTAGAAATGATGGATATCGGAATCGAGAAAGCAGTTGCCTATCGTCTGGGAGGAAAAATCACAGAGGACGAGATGACGTTAGTTCTTTCCGCCCTTAAGGAGAAAATCGATACTTACGGAAAAATTTTTATATATCAAGAAATCGAGAGTTTTGGCGGCGTTGAGTTTGACGCGATAGTCGAGAAATTCAAGTTCTTTTTTGATGTCGGCATATCAAATATCAGCAGGATATCGGTCGTAACACACAAAAAATGGATGCAAAAAATCATCGATCTTGAAGACAAATTATTTAAAAAGATCGACATGAAAGGCTTTTCAATTGATGAAAAAAATAAAGCGATTGAATTTCTTAAACACGCGTAAACAATCGCCCTGCCTGTCAGGGAAAATTACAGGAAGGATTCTTATATTTTTCGGCCTCACACATAAATCCGCTGACAATCATTCGTGTTCAAGGGAAAAGGTTTTTTTAGCCGTTAATCTCCGGCCAATGCCCTCAGCCTCTCTTTACGCCACTTGCTTGATGGCTCCATGAGCTTTTTCCTCTCTTCCTGATTCAGAAGCCTCATGGTTTTTACGGCAGGCGGAGAGGGAATTGTCAAACCGGTATCCATGGTGGGGTTCTTCATGCCCAATCCCGCCGCCATCCTGTTTTGATGACAGGCGTCACATGATCGCCCAAAGGGGGAGACGGTATGGGGGACATAAGGCATGAACGCCCACCCCCTGTCGCCGTTCACCCTTGTGGGAACGGCGCTGTCTAAAGGCACGTTTCCCAAACGGTCCACGTAGGTCATGAGATACTGGTAAAAGGGGCGCAGGATGGCATACCTGTTTTCATGATCCACGCCCAAGGGCATAAATTCCCAACGCCTGAAGCGCCATCCCGCTGACCAGATTCCGGGTTTGGACTCGCCCGATACCCAATCCATTGAAACCGGATAGACCTTTTCAGGGTTATCAATGTGTTCTTCCAGGACCTCTTGCAGGAAAGGATCACCCTGGGCCGTTGAATAATGCCACTTGTATCCCCGTATCACATCCTCCCGGATAATACTCAGGCCGTAGTCCTGATAGGACCATTGGGCGTGGCAGGCACTGCACCGGACCCTTGTGTGGGCACTGATATCATGCCCTGTGGAATTTTTTGAGAACAGGGGTAACGGATGCTTCTGGCCCCGGTCTTTGGAGACAAACAAAAACTCCCCTTTTTCGCCGGGGGGGTTGACGGCCCCACGGACAATGGCAGTGACCGAGGGGTCCGGCATGGGATTATCAGGCCCGCCGTGACAGTCGGCGCAGGAGCGCTTCGGCACCTCCATTTGGTAACTGTAGGCCCTGCCGTCCCCCATGACGTCCTTTTTCTGGTGACAATCGATGCACAAAAAACCCTTTTCCGCGTGAATGTCTTTGGCCAGGTGATGATAATCGAGGCCGTAGATCATGGGCACAGGTTTCCCTTCCACCAAGGGGGATCTGTAGGTACTGGTGTAATCATGCTCAAAAAGGCCCTCGTAATCCGCGCCCACGTGGTTTTGATTATGACAGTGGAGACACTGGGTATTGGGAATGAGCCTGGTAAAGGCATGCCTGCCCGGATACCCTTTGACGGATTTATCAATGGCCTCGTCGTCTCCATGATAGAGACCGTCGTTTTCATAGATCACATGGCAGGCCGCGCAACCGGTTGCCCTGTAAAGCCCTCGACCTTCCGGTCCTTTGGTATGAATATGACACCTGAGGCATCGTCTTCGCAAAAAATCATCCACAAGCGTCCGGGGAGTCTCCGGATAAACCAGGGGCTCGGGTTCCGGCAAAACCTTAAAAGGACCTCCCAGGCCGTATATGCCGGGGAACGCCCTTTTCTGCGCGCCCCAGAGATAACGGGTCTGATTGATTATTCCGGCCATGGTTGAATGGAGGGAACTTTTGACCTGTTTGATCTCCTTTTCGTGGCAGGGAAGGCAAAAGGCATCCACATGTGCGGGATCCGAAGGGTTTCGAACGATGCTCTTGTGATCGGCCAGTCCTTTGTTCAGGCGTTCTTCGGGTCTTATATGGCAGGCCGCGCATTCCTGTTCATGGTGAGCGCTGATCCGCTCTATGCCCTTGTGACAGGCCAGACAATCGGTATAGTCGATTTTTTTGGAAGTCTCCGGCTTTGTGCATGAGGTTGTGAGGATTACAACAATAAGCAGGGTAACAAACTCAGGTATCAACCGGGTTATTGAAAAGGCCAAAAATCCCCCTAAATCCCCCTTTAAAAAAGGGGGACTTTTCTGGCTTACACCCTTTATAAAATGGAGACCTTTATGGCCTACACACTTTATAAAATGGGTGATTTTATGACTTAAGCTCCATGTAAAAAGGGCTCTCCTACAGACTCCCCCCCTTGATAGAAGGGATCTCCTATGACCTCCCCCCTTTGCTAAAGTGTTTCTCTCACCGACTCCCCCCTTTGGTAAAGGGGGGCCGGGGGGGATTTTGTGGGGCAGGATAGCCAATGACATAGTCATTCTCTGCACGGCAAATTACTTCCCGTTTTAAAACGTTTCAGGGAGACCTTAAAGTCCTGGTAGATCTTATCATTATATTGGTCATGGCACCCCAGGCAGGTATTGACGGAAAGGATATTATTGAGTTCCTGTCTGTTAAAGGGCCTCGCGTCTTCCCTTGAAGCGGTCTGTAACCTTTTTCCATCAAGGCTCACATAGGCGTCCAGTGGGGAGTCTACGCCAAGCCCTGAGGAAAATGCGTCATAGGTCGGTCTGAAAATCCATTTTCCATTCCTCATATTAAGAATCCCCTCGCCGATCCCTAAAACCTTCGGGTCCCCGTGGCATTCGAGGCATGACCTGGATTCCTTTGATGTAGTATGAGGATCAAAGGCCGACATGGTGAGGATTTTAGAAGAAGCAAAGACCTGGCACGGGGAAACCGGATATATGGTGGATGCGTTTTTAAAACCGAGGCCGGGTCTTGCAAACCTCATATAGGATCTGGTTTCCTTCCATTTTCCCGGAGATTTTTTACCGGTAAGCCAGTCCCTCTGTAATTCGGATTTACGGTATTCCAGGTGGCACCCATAACACTGGGGGGTCCATGAACTGTGGCAGGCCTGGCAGGAAAGACGCTCATGCCCCGGCAGCGTGTGATATGGATTTTTTGAAGACGTGATATCCATCTTTACCGCACGGCCGTCCATTTTGCGAAAAAGAACCGTCCCGCTCTCCTTCTTTTGAACGTTATAAAGTGGCGTGTCCTTTTTGCTTATTGCAATACTCTCATACGAAACCTTCGGGACCTTCCTATTTAGAAAGGCTAATCGATTGGCTAAGGACTCGGGATCATTCATTCGGGAAAAACGTGGCACATGACAGGCCTCGCATGTAATGTCCACCTGATCCTCCATCTCGTCATATGACTTCCCATCCCCCATTAAACCGGTCGCGGTGTGGCAGTCTATACATTCCATTCCCGCTTTTGCGAAATGTATATCCGCTTCAAGGTGAAGGAAAAAGCGGTTCCCGGACAACCTCCGGCTACTGAGATTTCTCCCTTCATAGGGGGTTCCGTATCTTGCCGACTCAAATCTGCCAAAATACGACAAACCGATCCTTGCCGACCTGTTATGGCATTTTACGCAATTTT
>DAOUXC010000220.1 GCA_030666795.1 Desulfobacteraceae bacterium | reverse complement strand
GGTGGCTCCTTTCTTCGCTTTTGTTGTTATATCAATTGCTTGCACTCTTTTTATAACAACTTATCGGAGAATTTGTCCACCTTAAAATGCGCTTTTTTTGTATTTATTTCAGATAATTATACCTTCATGGATAGACACTACCTAATATTTTCACCTTTAATGGTCGCCTGATCGTCATACCCGCCAAAAATGATCTCAGCATTTGAAACATTGAATTTTTCCATTGCTTCGGCCAGGCCGGATAATTCATTTTTTTCTTGATAATTTTTTATTCCTGTTTTTAAATAACGCCCACCTATAAACCCAAAAAGGGCTCCAAGTTTTTCTTTTCAAAATGTATTGATCCTAATTCATAAAATAAAGATATGGCCTGATAAGCCTTTTTTGTTGTTGACCAGCCTGTTTCTTGTCCTTCAATGTTTTAAAATGAACAAGATTTTCCTTGTTTAATTGATTAAAACCATATTTTCACAGAAATCCAAATAATATCCCTAACGCTGCAAAAGTCGAGGGTGCTGTCAGTCATCACGCACTATGTACCCATTTTTTGAACATGCCCCACTCCTTTGTCATTGGCATATCTGATAATGGGAAATGGATGATGATGTGATTCGATCTTTTCTTAACAAAGGGGGAAGATATGTTCCGGAACGGACGAAAATTTAAACTCGTGTCCATAATCACGGTTCTGCTTGTCACGGGGTTTTTAGTTACGAGTCTTAGCAGCTATTTTGTATCCAGGGCGTCATTACGTTCTGAAATATCACTCAATACGCTGCCTTTGACAAGTGACAATATTTATTCTGAAATCCAACGCGACCTGCTTCGGCCTGTTTTTATCTCTTCCCTCATGGCGAACGACACTTTTCTACGAGACTGGGTGCTCGGTGGCGAAAACGTAGAACAACAAATAACCAAATACCTGAATGAAATTCAGACAAAATACAATACATTCACAAGTTTTTTTATTTCCGAAAAAACCAGGACTTATTACCACGCCGGCGGCGTGCTCAAAAAAGTATCTCCGGATGAAGAACGTGACAGATGGTATTTCAGGGTCAGAGCAATGAAGGAAGATTACGAAATTAATGTTGACCCTGATTTAGCCAATAAAGACGCAATGACAATTTTTATCAATTATCGTGTCTTTGATTATGGCGGAAATTATATTGGCGCGACCGGAGTCGGCCTGACAGTAAGCGCGGTCAAAAAACTGATAGCGGAATATCAGAAGAAATACAGCCGAGCCATCTATTTTATCGACAAAAATGGGGAAATAAAATTGGCCGGGTCAGACTTTGATTATACGGTCAAGAATATTTCGCAGTTTGAATATTCCTCTCTGTTCAAGTACAAGATCCAATCAAACTCAGAGAGTTCCTTTACTTACAAGAAAGACGGTCAGGTGGTACACACAAATATTCGCTACATTGATGAATTTGAATGGTACCTTGTCGTTGAACAACCTGAGCAGCAAACTGTAAAGCAAATTTATACGACTCTCGTTATAAATTTGGCTATTTTCGTTGTTGTAACAATTTTAGTTCTGATTCTTGTAAATTTATCGGTAAACGCTTACCAGAAAAGAATAGAAACATTGCGAGGCATTGTGCCCATATGCTCATACTGCAAACAAATAAGAGATGATAAGGGTTATTGGAATAATGTAGAGGCATATGTGGCAGAACATACCGAAGCACAGTTCAGCCATTCAATATGTCCATCCTGCATGGAGAAGTATTATCCTGAAGAATATGGATCTTTAAAAAAACGAGACAAAGATGGATGATGGTTAATTTTGTGGGATGGGGTCAGGAATTCACCAACATCCATGGAAAGGATTATCGAATCGATGCGCAAAGGCAATTTTTTTTATGAGCGTTTGGTTAGCAGGTTTGCGAGGCTATTCCGTCCCCTGCTCCATCCTGCAGGTAAGGTCGATGACGGGGCTGCCGCCATGCAGGAAATAACACAGCTTCGAAAGACCCTGGAGCCCCTGCTTAGTGAGAACGAGAGCAGATATCGGGCCTTGTTTGATAACATGCACGATGGCGTTGCCATATACAGGGCCGAAAAGGACGGCGGAGATTTCATTTTCGTGGATTTCAACAGGGCCGCGGAAAGAATAGAAAGCATAAAACGGGATGATATCCTTGGCAAAAGCATTCTCAAGATATTTCCGGGGGTTCGGAATTTTGGCCTCTTTGATGTGTTGAGACGCGTGTGGAAAACGGGGACCCCGGAACATCATCCCGTTGCCATCTACAAGGATAAGAGGATCTCCGGTTGGAGGGACAACTATGTGTGCAGGCTTCCTTCGGGTGAGATTGTGGCGATCTACAGAGATGAGACAGCCCGCAGAAAAGCCGAGGAGGCGTTGCGTGAAAGCGAGGAAAAATACCGGCTTCTTGTGGAACATGCACCGACCGGCATTGCCGAATTTGATTTGAAAACAGGGAAGTTCGTATCCGTGAATGATGTCATGAACGAATACACGGGCTACACAAAAGAGGAATTTCTGCAGATGAATCCTCTGGACCTGCTGACCCGGGATAGCAGTAAGAAATGGCTGGAAAGACGGAACAAGGTCTCCAGGGATGAGCCCATTTCAGAGAATGTTGAATATGAGGTGGTGACAAAAGACGGCCGGAAACTCTGGGTGATAATGAATGTCAGATTCGCTTATGAAGGGGGGTTGCCCGTAACGGTCGAGGTGGTTCTTCACAACATTACTGAAAGAAAGAGGATGGAACACCAGCTGCGCCAGATGCAGAAAATGGAGGCCATTGGGACCCTGGCCGGGGGCATTGCTCACGACTTCAACAATATCCTGTCCGCCGTGATCGGGTACACCGAGCTTGCGCTGAACGAGGTTGATGAGAAGAGTCCCACACAGGAGCATATGGAAGAAGTGTTGGTGGCGGGCAAACGTGCAAAGGACCTGGTACGCCAGATTCTTACCTTCGGCCGCCGGACCGAGCAAGAAATGAATCCCCTTCAGGTAAAACTCATTGCAAAGGAAGCACTCAAGCTGGTCAGGGCATCCTCTCCCGCTACCATTGAAATACGGCAGGACATCAGAAGTGATTCTCTGGTGATGGGGGATCCCACCCAGATTCATCAAATATTCATGAACCTGTGCACGAATGCGGTATATGCCATGCAGGAAGAGGGGGGCGTCATGGAGGTGTCCCTGATCGATGCGGAGCTTGATGCTGCGTCATTGTCAGGGCATCCGGAGATCAAACCGGGCCCTTTCGTGAAACTGACGGTGAGCGATACCGGCCATGGAATACCCCCTGAGGTGCTGGATCGTGTGTTTGACCCCTTTTTCACGACAAAACAAAAGGGAGAAGGGACGGGGTTGGGACTATCCGTGGTTCACGGGATTGTAAGAAGCCATGGCGGCATTGTAGCGGTGTCCGGTGAAGAGGGAAAGGGCGCCACCTTTGACGTCTTTCTTCCGGTTGTCGAGAGCACAGCCGATCCGGAAATCGGTATTGATGAATCCCTGCCTGGGGGAACCGAGCGGATCTTGTTTGTCGATGATGAGCCTTCGCTGGCCAATTTGGGCAAACGAATGCTTGAATCTTTGGGCTATAATGTGATGGCTAAGACCAGCAGCACGGATGCACTGGAGACTTTCAAGGCAGGGGCGGACCGATTCGATCTCGTAATAACGGATATGACCATGCCCCATATGACAGGGGATCGCCTTGCAAGGGAGTTGATGGCTGTGCGGCCGGATATTCCCGTGATTCTCTGCACCGGGTTTAGCGCGAGGATGGATGAAAAAAAGGCAGAGGCCATGGGAATTCGGGCATTTGTGCCAAAGCCGATCCTCAAGAAGGATATAGCCCGAACCATCAGGCGCGTACTGATTAAAGAATAAAGGGTATTAAACCCCAGGGCAAGCCATGGACCCGATTTAAACGGAAGAACCCCTTGAAACAGAGACGGAGTTTGTCAAATGTGCAGGTCTGACCCTATTGTTTGAGCTGTTATCGGAAGGCCCTCATTTTCTTTAATCCAAGCCTGAACCATTGCCTTGCAGTATTCGTAACCGACCTCCGCGATCTCGTCTAACGCCTTCCATTCCATGAGCTTGAACCGATCCACAGGCGGCTGCAGATAAAGATCCGCATCCTTTCTGGTCTCGTTTGCCCTGTTGATGCTGCTCAGAAGCGTTGTTCTGCCCAGGATTTCCAAAAGGTTGGGCATATCAATCGATTTTTTAAAGGGCATAAGCTTGGTTAACAACACCTTCCAGGGAGACGGTATTTTTCCATAATTAAAAACCATATCCTTTTCTCTGCTCACGTCCACGACGATGACATATCCCCTGCAAAAGCCGCGCATAATATCTCCCGGCAGATTGTTCAATATACCCCCGTCTACGAGAAGATTATTCCCCTGTAAAACAGGTACGGCCACTCCGGGAATGGAAGCGCTGGCCCGGATGGCCTTCCACAAAAGACCCCTTCTGGAGACAACCGCATCCGCTGTTGTGAGATTGCTGGATACACAGAAATAATTCATCCAGAGATCTTCGATGCAGGTATCCTCAAAAGCAGCTTCCAGGTAGGTGTCCAGTTTTTTGCTCCTTACGATGGAGATGGTCGGCAGGGTATAATCACCCAGGGGGTTGTTCTCCACAAATGATTTTCTGACCATATCCATCATGGAGGCGTAATCCCAGCCCATTGCGGGAAGTGCGCCCATAATGGCCCCCATGCTGGTCCCTCCGATGACGTCAATCGGAATACCGGCCGTCTGAAGGGCCCGAATCACTCCAAGGTGAGCAAAACCCCGTGCGCCTCCTCCACCGAGAACCAGACCCACGGAATTTCCCGTCAGGCAACGCGCCAGTCGATCGTAATCCGCTCTGTTTCCCCATCGAACATGGTGATGGTCGTCCAGGTTTCTTGCGTCCAGCCATTTTCTGGTCCCGGAGGGAAGGCTCGTCCCCTCTGGATGCAGCAACACCAGGGTCTGGCGCACCGTGGTATCCCCCGCGTCCGAACCGATCGTGAATTTTCCGGTCTCCCCCGGCCTTACCACACGAGTGTATTCTCCTTCGGTTACGCCGACACGCTGTCCCAAAAACATGGTTTCAATTTTTCCGGGCTCAGGATTGTCCTTTGCCTGTCCCACGATAATGACCCTGTCAGCACGCTGAATGCACCTCATGGTCCAGTTCGTATCATTCATGTCTGTTTCATAAAGAACATACCGGTGAATGGATTCCTGTTCATCCAGCCAGATGGTAAGACGAATGTGATAAGGGTCCTGCTTTGCCGTTTGTGCGGTACCGGGTCTTCCGATCATGCGATCCAGGCGTTGACTGCTCAGATGCAGGGTGGGACCGAAGGTGGATACCGCGCTTGAAAGTTGTTTGGAAAATTCCGATAAGGGTATACCGGGTTCCGTCGGGACGAGGGCAATGTTTGTTTGCCTGGCTTCGGGCGCCGAAGAACTTATGGTTTTTTTCAGCCGGCCGATTATGATTTTCGTGATGACCTTCATTACCTGGGGGTTATGATAGATAATCCGATCGAGGGCATCTTTTGATAACCGGGCCAGTTCACTCTCTCTTACAGCGTAAACCGTGGCGGCACGCTCCTCTTCATCAAATATCGCCATTTCACCGACACTCTCGCCTCGTGCCAGTTCACCGATAACCTTCTCGTTTCCCTCCTTGTCCCTGGCCAATACCTTGAGGCGACCGGTGACAACTATATACAAACTGTCCCCCGCGTCCCCCTGCCTGAAGAGCACCTCCCCCCTTTTGAGATGAAACCATTCCATCTGCGAATCAATGAACCGGAGTATCTCTTCATTCATTGGGCCAAAAAACTTCGACAGCATAATGGCCAGCTCATTGCGCCTCAATCTCCGGTGGACAAGTTTTACCAGTTGTGGAACCAAATCAGGAGCCCTGGCAGTGGCCCTTTCAAAGGCCGATTTGGGAATTTTTACCAGGTCCGTATCGCGAATGGCGTGAATACCGGCTGTTCGATCTCCCCCGGTCAGTAACTGCATTTCACCGACCGGCTTACCCTGACCGATCTCACCTAAGACCATTTCACTGCCGTCCTTTTGGGTTATCACGGCCCGAACCCGTCCACTCAGAACGATGTACATGGCATTACTTACATCCCCCTCCTGAAAGAGAATATCCCCATCGCGAAGGGAAACACGCTCCAGGTCAGAGGTCAATCCCCGGACGAGGTCCTCTCCCAGCCCTTCAAAAAACTCTGTGGATGTAACCTGGGAAACAAGATTTTCTTTTGAATTTTCTCTATCTGACGCGCTCATTGGATCAGCCCCCGCATAGCTGAAGACAGGTATCAATCGATAATGGTTGTATTGAGGTTATGTCAGGGCCCATCCGGAAACAACCAATTTCCGGATGGAGCTTTCAG
>DAOUXC010000173.1 GCA_030666795.1 Desulfobacteraceae bacterium | reverse complement strand
TGCTGAAATCAGAGGAATTCGCCCTTTGTGGGCATGAGCTTTCGATTTTTAACAAACAATTTCCTGCTTGAGCGGTTGGGGGTTCGGCTGTTTCGGGTAATTGATGAAAGAAGCGCGGGGAAAAGTCTGAATTCTTTCGGTCAGGCCTCGATCCGGTTTAATGCATATATAGCATGAGCCTTCCGCTGTATATTAATGTCCGCAGGTTAAGGTCCTTCCAGGCATTTTTGTGAAGCCGCCGCAGAACACCCTGCCCTGGAGACTAACTGGTGCGATGCCATGATAAGGGGCTGAATGGTCAGGCATGTTCAAAAGATCTATACCCTTTGGCTCATTCTGACATCGAACTGAGCCTTAGAGATCTGCGTCAGTAAGAATGTTGGAAAGAACTACTGGAAATACCAAATAGCGAAAAATGGAGAAAAGAAATGGAAAAAAGGATTATCACGGCAGCCATCACGGGTGCCATTCATACGCCCGGCATGTCGAACCACCTACCCATAACCCCGGATGAAATCGCTGACGAGGCGGTCCGGGCCTATGAGGCCGGCGCTACGGTGGCGCACATTCATGCCCGCGATCCGGAAACAGGGAGACCCAGTTCGGATATCAATCTTTTCCGGGAGATTGCCGGCAAAATTAAAGAGAGGTGCAATATAATTATTTGTATCACTACCGGAGGTTCTCTTGTAATGTCCATTGAGGAAAGATTAAGGGTCATACCTACCCTGAAGCCTGAACTGGCCTCATTGAATTCCGGTTCTCTGAATTTTGCCCTGCATCCGGCCCTCAATAAGTACAAAGATTTTAAATTCGACTGGGAGCGAGAATACCTGGAAGGCACCGAGGATCTGATTTTCCCCAACACATTCAAGTCTCTCAAGGAATTTTCCAAGGCCTTCGGTGAAAACAATGTCCAGCCCGAATTGGAGGTCTACGATACCGGTATGATCAATAATGTGGCCTTTATGCTCAGGAACGGTCAACTGAAAAGGCCGGTCTATATTCAGTTTGTCATGGGTATACTGGGAGGCATTCCTGCCACCGCAAACAACCTCCTTCATTTGCGAAACACGGCGAAAGAATATATCGGTGATTTTATCTGGTCTGTTTGCGCTGCGGGTCGGCATCAGTTTGAAATGTGCTCCCTTTCCTTACTCCTGGGGGGAAATGCCCGGGTAGGCCTTGAAGACAATCTCTATCTTGAAAAGAATGTTCCGGCCAAGAGTAACGGGGAACAGGTGGAAAAGATCGTACGAATTGCCAGGGAGTTTGGTATTGAGCCTGCCACGCCTGATGAAGGCAGAAAGATACTGAGTTTGAAGGGCCTGGATAAGGTTGGCTACTGATACCCGGCTTTATTATTATTTTTAATACCCCGTCCGCTTGTGGCGGGGTCATTCCGTCCATTACCATCTCAACCGCAGCCCCGATGTCCGGTCTTGATCCGGATGTCGTGAAGCCGGGTGGATGGGGCCTGTCTGCATACAGCCGTCAGAATCCCACACAAAAAAGACTTGACAAGCGTGAAAGCCGGTGCTATTTTTAGACTAAAAGACGAAATAAGTCGAATAATAGCTTTGAGGGGCAACAATGACTAGTGATGGCGAACAAAAGGCGGCAATCATCACTGAGGCGACAAGACTCTTTTCCCGTTTTGGCCTGGAAAAAACCACCATGGAAGACATAGCAAAGGCGGCAAGAAAGGGGAAAAGCACTTTATACTATTATTTCAAAAGCAAAGAAGACGTGTTTGCAGAGGTTATCAGAATGGAGATAGCCGGTCTCAAGACCGCTATAATAAATGCAGTTGAAAAGGAGGAGGACCCTTATAATAAATTCAGGGCGTTTGTCGGTACGAGGCTGGATTACCTCAATGAGAAGGCCGACCAATACATCTCAATAAAGGATGAATATCTAAAACACTATGGTTTCATCAGGGATTTGACATCCGATTATTCCGACTGGGAAATTTCGACAATAAAGGACATTGTTGTGTACGGCCGAGACAGGGGTCTGTTCCTGGTAACGGATTCCGAGTCTGTTTCCAGGGCTATTTTTTTTGCCCTTAAGGGTCTGGAATACCCCTGGGTCACCAACCTGACAAGGGACGAAATCCGGATGAGCGTGAACACGCTTGTGGACATTATTCTGAAGGGGATCACTAAACAATAAATTTTTTTGAGAATAAATCGACTATGAAACGAATATGGTCGGTTAATCTCACAAAGGAAAAGGGAGATCATCATGAAAATACTTTTCGTTTATCCAAAATGCCCTGACACCTTCTGGAGCTTCAAGCACGCATTGAGATTCATTTCAAAAAAGGCCCTCCATCCTCCTCTTGGTCTTCTGACTGTAGCGGCAATGCTCCCCGGTGAATGGGAGAAGAGGCTTGTGGATATGAATGTAAAGACATTGGATGATAAAGAGCTTGAATGGGCGGATTATCTATTCATCAGCGGCATGACCGTTCAAGCGCAATCAGTAAGAGACGTCATCGACAGGTGCAAGAAATTGGGCGTAAGGGTTGTGGCAGGGGGACCGCTTTTTACTTCCGCCCATGAAGATTTTGACGGGGTGGCGCATTTTGTTCTTAATGAGGCGGAATGCACACTCCCCATATTCCTGGCGGACCTGGAAAAGGGTGCGGCAAAACATATTTACCAATCAGACCAATTCCCCAATTTTGAAAAGACACCCACACCCCTGTGGAAACTGGTTAACATGAAAGACTACGTGTCTATGACTGTCCAGTACTCTCGGGGATGCCCTTTTGATTGTGAATTTTGCGATATTACAACGCTTTTCGGCCGCAAGGCACGTACAAAAACCAAAAATCAGATCATTGGCGAACTGGAAAGCCTGTATCATACAGGATGGCGGGGGAGTCTTTTCCTTGTGGATGATAATTTCATCGGCAACAAGAAAAAACTCAAAAAAGATGTCCTTCCCGCTATAATCGCATGGATGAAGAAAAGGAAATACCCGTTTAATTTTTCCACCGAGGCCTCAATAAATCTTGCCGACGATGAAACACTGATGCAAATGATGATTCAGGCGGGATTTGAGGGTGTTTTTGTGGGTATCGAAACACCGGACGAGGCAAGCCTGGCGGAATGCAATAAATTTCAAAACCGGAATCGTGATTTGGTAGAGAGTGTAAAAAAGATCCAGAAGTTCGGCTTGCAGATACGCGGCGGATTTATCGTCGGCTTTGACAATGATTCTCCTTCGATTTTTAACAGACAGGTTGAGTTCATCCAGAAAAGCAGGGTGATAACCGCCATGGTGGGGATGTTGAACGCCCCCCGCGGCAGCAGACTATACAAGCGTGTGGGCAAAGAGGGTAGGCTGCTTGAAGGCATGTCGGGTGACAACACGGACCTTTCAACAAATATCATTCCCAAGATGGGTTATGAAAAACTCGCACTTGGCTACAAGAGTATTATCAAGGGAATATACTCCCCAAAACCCTACTATGCTCGTGTAAAGGCCTTTCTCTTAGAATACCACCCCTTGGAAAAGAGGTCTTTTCGCTTGCATTTCGGCCACATCCGCTTTCACTTCGGATACGTCGGGGCCTTCTTCAAGTCCTTATGGACTCTGGGGATAACCGATAAAGCAAGGTTTCATTATTGGGGGCTACTTCTCTGGTCCCTGTTCAGACGCCCGAAATTAATCCCAATGGCCCTCACCTACTCAATTTACGGATTCCATTTCCGCAGGGTCTTTGCGAATTACCTATGATACGGGTTTACTCCCCCGGACGCCTTTGTCGGATCAAACATGAGAAAAGAACGATGATCATAAGTCAGATAACAAGAAGACTTTTTACTCGCCTTGTCTTAGCCGAAGGCGTATCTTTAATGGGTGAATCCGGGCAGGACCACGGTAATCATATGCCTCTCTTTTTTTTTAACGCCTTGCAAAAAAATGTTTCAGGTGGTGAATATAAGAGGCAGGCAACAAAAACCTTAGAAAAAGGATTAAAAGGCATATGCATCCCCTGATTAATAAAGAAATGGTGGCAACCATTCGTGATAAGGGCAAGACGATTGAAAAACTGCCGGACAGGATCGATATCCTGGAGAAGAACAGACTGCCCTATGATCAGAAAGCGGATAATGTAATCATCTCCGGATGTCAGATTCTATCGATGCTTCCCCATATACTTTCCTCTTTTTCCCGGCTCCTTGAAAGAAAAGGGTTTTCTTACACATACCTTTCAAAAGAGTATTGTTGCGGTAATTTACTTTACCGCCCCGCCGTTAAAGCCCATGATGAAAGGGCCATGGCTGAATGCAGAGGATTATCAAAGGAGTTTGTTTCAAATAACATTCGGCAGGCAAAAAAACTAGGCGCGAAAAGATTGGTGATCTTCTGTTCACCCTGTTATCCCATTTACAAACACGCCTTTCCCGATGAGAATATTGTATTCTATCCCGTTGCTATCAATGAGGTCATGGAAGAAGTCGATTTTAAAGGACCTATTGATTACTACGCGGGATGCTATAAGCTTCATAAAAAGTTTTCGCCGGTACCCATGGATCTCCAATCCACAGATGAGGTTTTTGGAAAAATGAAAAATCTGGAGGTTAACAGGATCGGCGCACCTCAATGCTGCTATAGCCCCAAAGGCCTCACACACATGCTCGACGGCGTGCGGACAAAACTTATGGTTCATATCTGTACCGGTTGCTATGAACGAGCATCAAGAAATATAAAAAGGGAGACGGAAGTCTTGATGCTTCCGGAACTGGTGGAAAGGGTTGTCGCGCGAATTTCCCCACCTTTACAATCCTCGATTTGATCTTATCTTTTTCTATAACCGTTTAACTTAGAATCTAATGAAATATTCCTAATTCTAATATGAATTAGTGTTATTAATTATTAATTAATCAATAAAAAACTAAATCCATAAATACCTTTGACCAATACTGGTCAGCATGTTACGTCGACCGGTTATTCATCCTGTGAATGTTCAATTTTAGGAGGAAAATTATGAATATCGAACATAAGCGCGCGGCGGAAAAACTGCGCGAGTTACCCATACTGCCGCTGCGGAACACGGTGGTCTATCCATATTCAGTTATGCCTCTGGTGGTGGGGATCCCAAAATCCGTGAAGCTCGTTGATGAGGCACTGAAGGGGGACGGGATGGTGGGCCTCGTGGCAATGAAAGACCCGTCCATCGAGGAGCCCACGCCTGAAGAGGTCTATCAGATTGGTACCATCGCCAAGCTGGATAGTGTGAACCGTAGTTCCGACAAATCACTTCAAGTGATTGTCCAGGGGCTGGAGCGTTTCCGCGTCGAGCGCTGGATTGAAGCCGAGCCATATCTACGGGCAGAGATAATGCCTTTGCCTGAAATAGTGGAAAAGGGTTTAGAATTTGACGCGCTGCAACGCACACTCAGAGATGTGGCCAATGAAGTGATTAAACTTTCGCCCGAAATAGCCAATGAGGCCATTCCCCTTCTTAAACAGGTGCAGGACGTTGAGCATATGGTGTATCTGATTGCAAGCAACGCGGGCCTGAACATTTCGCAAGGCCAGAAGGTAATGGAAACCGATAGTATCAAGGACAAACTGAGACTTTTGATTTCTCACCTCAACCACGAAAAGGAAATTCTCAGCCTCGGCAAGAAAATAAAGTCCGAGGCCCAGGGGGAGATGGACAAGGCCCAGAGGGAATTTTATTTGCGACAGCAGATGAAGGCCATCAAAAAAGAGCTGGGTGAAGATAAGAGGAAAGGCAATTCGGAATTTGACGAGTACACCATGAAGATTGAAGACATAGGCCTTCCCGAAGAGGCCCTGAAAGAGGCCAACCGCGAACTCAAGCGGTTTAAGGGTATGTCCCCAAACGCGCCTGAATATTCGGTGATCAAGACCTATCTGGACTGGATTGTGGAATTGCCCTGGAACGAGGCCAGCGAGGATCAAATGGATATTGATTCTGCGGCAAAGGTGCTTGACGAAGACCATTATGATCTGGAAGAGGTCAAGGAGCGTATCCTGGAGTTTTTGGCTGTTCGGAAGCTGGTAAAGGAGCGCGGGCTGGGGCCCGAGCCTGGCGAGGAAAAGTCATCATCCGAGGCGATGGGGGCCATCCTGTGCTTCGCCGGCCCCCCGGGGGTGGGCAAAACCAGCCTCGGACAGAGTATTGCCCGGGCCCTGGGCAGGAAGTTTACCCGCATGAGTCTTGGGGGAATGCGGGACGAGGCGGAGATCAGGGGACACCGCCGAACCTATATCGGTGCCATGCCGGGTCGTATCATTCAGGCCATAAAACGGGCCGGGACCAGGAACCCCGTCTTCATGCTCGATGAGGCAGACAAGATCGGAAATGACTGGAGAGGTGATCCCAGCAGCGCTTTGTTAGAGGTTCTCGACCCTGCCCAGAATCATGCCTTCAGGGATCATTACCTGGACGTGGATTTTGATCTCAGCGACGTGATCTTCATTACTACGGCCAACCAGCTTGAGACGATTCCGGCTCCGTTGCGAGATCGAATGGAGATCATCCATCTGGACGGTTACACGGAGTACGAGAAGACACGCATAGCCCAGCGGCATCTGGTGCCCAGGCAGTTGAAAGCCAATGGCCTGAGGGAAGAAGAAATGAGCTTCACGGAGGAGGCCCTTCGTAAAATTATTCGGGACTACACCCGGGAGGCGGGAGTGCGGACGTTAGAGCGTCAGATCGGAGCCGTGTGCCGGAAGGGCGTCGTTAAAATAGTTGCGGCCGAAGCTACCAGTCTTAAAGTCACACCCGAGCTCGTGCGCGAATACCTGAAGAAGGAACAGTTTGAATGCGAGTTGTGTGAGAATATAGAAATTCCCGGCATCTCTACAGGTCTTGCTGTTACTGCCGTAGGCGGCGATATCCTCTTCATAGAAGCCACCGGAATGAAGGGCAAGGGAACGCTCACCCTCACCGGGCAGCTCGGTGATGTTATGCGGGAAAGCGCACAGATCGCGCACAGCTATGTTCGTTCCAAGGCCGGGCAACTGGGCGTGCATTCGGAACTGTTCGAGACCACCGATGTTCACATTCACGTACCCGCGGGCGCCATCCCCAAGGACGGACCTTCCGCGGGGCTGGCCATGGTAACTGCCGTGGCGAGTCTGCTCAGTGATCAGCCCGTGCGGGGAGACGTGGGCATGACCGGAGAGGTTACCCTTCGAGGTCGTGTCATGCCTGTGGGAGGCATCAAGATGAAGGTACTGGCCGCCCATCGCGCGGGGCTTAATACCGTGATTCTGCCCAAGCGAAACGAAAAGGATCTTGATGAATTACCCGATGAGGTAAGTGAATCCATGCAATTCGTGCTTGTGGAGCGGATTGACGAAGCACTGGATCTGGCCCTGCGGCCTGACCCGGCAACAGAGATGCCATTGGCCGCAAACGGATAATCTAATGGAAGGTTATGGTATCATAACTGCTCAGGTTCAACGTTTAGAGGTTCATGGTTCAAGGTTAGATGGATGAAAGACAGGTGCGATTCTAAACCGAATGCATCGTTCACCCAGTTTTTGTAGAATGTCAGGTGCTGTTATACACAAATCCGGAGTGAATTCTTTATTGCAGAGGAGATATGAAGAAAATAGTAAAGTGATTAACCTTGAACTGTGAACCGTGAACCT
>DAOUXC010000156.1 GCA_030666795.1 Desulfobacteraceae bacterium | reverse complement strand
GAGCTTTTAACGGAACAGCCTTTTTATTTAGGTATCGTCAAATTTTTTATCGTACAAAATGCGCTGGAGTTCCCGATGGGTGAAGTAAGGATCGTCATTTTTCAGATAAGGGAGTAGTATTTTCTTTTGACGAAGCAGATCCCGCTCTATCTCCCCAAAGATTTCATCCGTCTCGTAAAGTTCGGCATTGGCAATATGCTGCCCAAAGGGGTTGAGTATCTCGCTTCCCCCCCAGAATCGATATGTTTCCTTTTGGCATGTCAGGTCGGATTCTTTCTTCTCTCCTGTCCTGCCTTGTGAAACTCCTGAGGTTGACCGCCTCTCCTCAAAACCTTCTTCACCAACACGATTAGCGCAGATGTTGTAAACTCCAAAAATGCGTGAGTAAAAGCTATTAATAATGGACCAGCTCTCTATATTACTGAATGCATCCCCCATAGAACCCTGTGAGGAGTTGAATATTGTAACAAAGATATCCGCTTTTTGGGTTACGCCCAGATAAGGCAGGGAAGGATGCCACAGGTCATTGCAGATAAAGACGGCAATATTGAAGTCATGCAGTTTAAAGACCGGGACATGCTTTCCGGAAGCGAAGATTTTCCGTTCCTCAAATACGCCGTAATTTGGCAGATTGAGCTTCCGGTATGTGAATGCTATTCGGCCATCCACTGCCACGAGGGCGGAGTTGTAAAAATTCATGGACGGGGATTCTTCAATAAAACCGACCACTGCGGCTGTCCCTTTGGTTGCGGATGCCAGTTGTTTGATCTCCCCGGAATCCAGTCTGAGGGCAACCTCGTGATATCTTTGCCCCACAAAATATCCTGTCAAGGCTAATTCGGGGAAGACGATCAGTTGAGCGCCTTTCTCTCGACCTTTATGGATTTTAGCAACCACTTCTTCCAGATTGGCCTTAAGGTCCAGCAGGACCGGGCTGGTTTGATATATGGCAACTCTCATGATGAATTTAGCTCCGTTTCGCTCTCTCTTAATACAAAAAACACTTCCCTGTGTTTTTCAGGGTATGATCATCCCGCATATAGTTTGCCTTGCTCCCGTTACGCATGATGACCTCAAAACCCTCCGTGTCATAGGGCTCGATGTCATAACTTGGGGCCTGTTCAGGGCTTGTTTCCATGCAGAGTTCGAGATGCCTTTCTAATTTAGCGATGGAAAAGGAGATCAGCTCTTTTAAGAACCCAAAGGCATGGCGCATCTGGTGAAAGCCATACTTTTTCATCAGGGCATATCCTTTAATGGCCTCATCTTCCGCCTTCTTGTTAGGAATATCCTGGCTGGTGGTGCAGGCGGTCTGGATAGAAGGGATATTCAACATCTTGTTGATCTTTTCCTGAATCAAGTTGGCTATGTTGTGTGAAACAAGACCCAGGTCCACGGCGTAGTTTTTTTGAATATTGGCAATAGAGGGGAGACCCGCATGGACTACTGTAATCCCCGGGTTTACCAACTGGGCCAGAGTGATTCCAAACAGGCCTTCGGCATGGGTCAGAGTGACAAGACCCGACATGGAGTACGGCCCGGAGAGACCGGCCATCGGCATGGTGGAGACGTATATGGGGATGCCCTTGCGTACGCATGAGAGAAAAGGATCGAGCATGCTTTCAATGATATTCAAGGGGCTGTTTATAAGGGAAAATTGAACAGTAATTTTTCCTCTGGTCTCATGGATTTCCTGGGCCCTGTTGATCCCGGCCTCAGTCACGGCGGCCACGTAGATGGGTTTGTGGCAGTTTTCAATGATTGTATCAATGACCTTTACTTCCTGCTTCTTTATCAGGACCCCCCTGGCCATAAAATTGATCACATCCGCCTCATTAACGATACTTGCGATCCTGGCCAGATGGTTAAAGGTCGGCTCCACCAAATCACCGGTCTGATCGTCATAAACAAAGGGCGCTGTTCCGCCCACCCCAAAGGAGTTCTCGGGGATCCAGTATTGATCCCTTTTGGGCGTTGTATCAAGGGCCTGCTCCACCAAGGGTCTCAGCACATGAATATGTCCCGTGCTATCATCAAAGGCGGCCATGCCTGTGTCTTCAAAGATCTGTCTCACCTCTTTGGACTCGCATTTGACCCCCACCTCTTCCAGGACACGGAGTGCATCATGATGTATTTTTTCCAGAAGGTCGCTATCTTCAAAATCCATTTTTATTACCTCATATCAAACTCTAATTTGCATCCCGTCATAAGCAAACGTTATATTATCAAAATCTTCCTGGATCGCCAAATAGTCATCATAGCTCCTGTTCCAATACTCCTCAAGATGGATAAAAAGGATTTCGCCCGCCTTAATCCTCTTGGCAAGGTCCAAGGTCTCATTAAAGGTGTAGAGGGTCGTCCTTGAGATATGATCTGATGGATATGTGAAGCCGTGTTTGAGTTTGGTCTCAAAAATACCCGGTTGAATTACCAGGAGATCCGCCCCTCGCACTTCTTCCCTGTCCTCTGGAAACGGTTTGATGTCACAGGGGGCGTAAACCAGCCGCATTTTCTCCTTTTCGAACACGTATATGAATGCTATCTGGTCTCCCCTATCCACCGGAATTGCGGTGATCTGAATGCTACCTATTCTTATTTTTCTGCGAAAAGCCTTGTATTTTATGAATCCGCTGTTCACATAAAAATCAATCACGGGACCATAAAACGATTGAATATTCCTGACCCGCTCGCCTAAAGGCTCGGGAAGGATCAATTGAATCTGCTTTTCCGGATAGGCTTGCCAGGTACGAAAATCAAGGCTGATCTGTTCCACTACCCGGAATCCTTCCACATGGTCCGGGTCCAGGTGTGAAAAGATCAAATAATCAATACGCTCTATGGAAGATTTGTTTAGTTGATGGGCACTTTCCGCCGGCGTGTCGATCAGAATATTTTCATCATGGATAAATGCAGACGGCCCCGTTCTTTTGTAGGGAACACCCTTCCTTCTTGCTTCTTTACAGATGCTGCATTGGCATAGCGGCTTTGGGATCACAGAGCACCCACCGGATCCAAGAATTGTCAAATCCACCTGATTACATACCCTGATAACCAAAAGCAGTTTAGTGCAGTAGGGCTCATTCTAAAATCGTCAACCCGATCAGCTCCATGGGAAGGGGCTGTTGGACTCCGGGAGCAGTTCCCCCTTTTCATAGCGATCAAGTCGAAAGGGCTTTAACAAGGGTTGCTTTTCTCCCATGATTTCCTTTGCCACGAGATTTCCTAAGCCGATCATTTTGTATCCGTGGCTGGAGTCTGCGATTATGTGGCAATTCTGTCTAACAACATCGAAAATGGGGAAATTATCGGGGCTGAAAGCACCAAGGCCGCCGGATGGTTCCTTCCTGTAACGATAGTACTTGTCTTCATATCTCTTCTGGCAGTGGGCCAGGGCAGAGGTCCATGTGTGGGCAAAGTCCGGTCCCACAATGAAATCCGGGGAATCAATGCCATATGGATCCACTGATACTTTCTCCTTACTAACCAGATTCGGCGTAGCACCCCCCTGAATACCCTTGAAGTGAAAATCGGGCTTGTAGTAAATCCCCCACATCTTTTCAGTGATCAATGAGCCGTCCTCGCTGGAATACAGCGGGGCGTCCGTATCCACATGAATAACCGGCGGCATCTTACCGGCGTTGTCCATGCCGTATGTTGGTTTTACGCCCAAGGTCCCTTCCTGAAGAGACCAGTATGTCCACATTTTAACATCGGGATGAACATTCCCTTGGTTGTCTGTGACGTCAATCCTGTCGGGCAGGTCCAGCATATCCCAGAAACTATTTGCCCATGGCCCCGCACCGATAACAAGATAATCACATTCAATCCGGCCTTTTGAGGTTTCTACCGCGGTTACGCATCCATTATAAGGCAACCCCGTCACACGGGCGCCGGTCAGGATTCTAACACCCTCGGCCTCCGCCTTGTCCGCCAGCCGGTAGAGTGCCTTTGAGTTATGCGCGTAACCACCCTTTTTTTCATGCAGAATGGAGGTCACATTTTTGGCCTGCCAGTCCTCAAAGACGTTCTCCCTCATGTACTTGAGGCAGTCTTTTTCACCTTCAATGAATTTAGACTCATATCCGATATCTTCCTGCCTGCCATGGATATCGGCCACATCGGCATGCATGCTCTCAGGGGAGATCTGCATATAACCCACAGGGAGGTACCCGTATCCTTCGGCATCCTCCTCCCATACCTCCACGCTATGGGCAATCAATTCCTGCATGGCCGGTTGATAATAGTTGTTGCGTATGACACCACAGGCAATCCCTGAGGCCCCGGCACCTATGGCGGTCTTGTCAATGACAAGAATATCCCTGCCCGAACCGCGTCTCCTGGTCCTCAACTCCTTTGCCAGATGGTAAGCAGTGCTCAATCCGTGGATCCCTGCTCCGATAATTACGTATTTCATATGGGTTGGAAGTGACATTGTTTTTCCTCCTATAAGCCCAAAAATCTTATTATATCAGGCAGCTTTACTTGGTTTTTTTTCGTCATGGTCATGCTTAAGGTCCCCATCTATAGTTCCTTTGACGTGTTCTCTTTCCTCGGCAAAGTCAAAACCGGTCCAGATACCTATGGAACCCAGAATCGAATCCTGAGGGTGAAACTGACGAAAGATTTTGAAATAGTAAGCAGCCTCCCTGCTGTTGATGGTCGCTTTCGGATTCTCGGCCTTGATCTTCTCAAATTCCTCCTGGCCCATCTCCTTGTGTGCTAATTGCTCACCAAGGCTCTCACAACCGGCCCCCTGGGTATACTGGACTTTGTACCGCCACAGGATCTCTTCGGGGAGATAATCCGTGTCTTCAAAGGCCTTGCGTAAGATCCATTTTTCAATCTTTGCCCCATTATGCTCGCGGATCTTGAGTTCGGGCGGTATCTTCATGGAAAGATCCACCATGGCCTCATCCAGAAAAGGGACCCTCAATTCAAGGCTGAAGAACATTCCCATACGGTCCGCCCTCTGAAGATTGATGTTATGGAGATTTCCGATGCATCGTCTGGCTTCCATGTTGAGTTTATCGAACGGAAAATGTTTCATGTAATGATAGCCAGTGAATATTTCGTCCGCACCCTCACCTGTGAGCACCACAGTCACGTAGTCGGCAGCCAGCTTGCAGGTGAAATAACAGGGGACAGCACAGCGCACCAGAGAAGGATCGTAGCTCTCCAATTCCTTGATGACGATGGGTAGGGCCTCATAGTATTCCTGCTCGGTAAAGAGCAACTCGTGGTGGGTGGAACCTATATGTCCGGCAGCTATGCGAGCCGCCTTGACGTCATCACTCACATCACCGAATTCATCCTCCATCCCGACCACAAAAGTGTGCAGATGGGGAATTTCGTCGGCAGCGATGGCCGCAACCAGGCTGCTGTCCAGGCCACCGCTGCAAAAGGAACCTACAGGGACCTCGGGATCTGCCAGCAGCCTTTTTTTCACCGCCTTGATGAATGTTTCCCGGATTAACTGACTGGTCTCTTCAATATTCGTAAGAACATGTTCTTCAATCTCCGGGATCCGGTAGTACTGCACAAAACCTTCTCCAGGCGTATAGTAATGCCCGGCGGGAAATTCATGAACCTCGCCTACCCCGGCCAGGCTCATGGCGCCCAATTCTGACGTGAAATAAAGATTATCTTTGTGATATCCATAATAGAGAGGTTTGATCCCGATAGGATCCCTCGCCATCAAGAAATCCTCACCGTCAAATATGGCAAAGGCGAACATGCCGTCTAATTCCTTGACGCATTCAGGACCTTTGTCCCGATAGAGATTAAGAATGACTTCCGTATCCGATTGGGTCTTGAAAGGGTATTTGGAAGAGAGTTTCTCTCTGAGTTTTTTAAAATTATATATCTCTCCGTTGCATATAATCCCTTGACTGCCACCGTTGGCCAGAATGGGCTGATGGCCACGGGCCACATCCACGATGGACAAACGGGTGTGGCCAAAAACACCATTTCCGTTAATGTGAATACCTCTGTCATCAGGTCCCCGGTGCGGGAGGGCATCCAGCATCCGGTTAATGATTTCCTTATCTCTTGCTCCGATACATCCTGCTATACCACACATGATTTACTCCCAATTGAGTTGAGGAAAGATTTTTAGTTGACGAAAATCTTTCCCAGATTAGCCGTTGTGAGGGGGTCATCCATATACATCCCCAGGCCGATTCGTTTGATAGATTCCATTCCCCTCTCGTCATAAACCGGCATCTCCACCTCAGGGGCGTCCGCTGGAGTGACTTCTTCAGCAATCCTTATGGACTTTTCCAGTTTTTCAAACGAGAAATCGATAAGATAGCGGAGAAAAGCGAAGGGATGTCGAATAATGTGAACACCGTACTTCAGGCACAGGGCCTGCCCCATCCTGGCATCTGCATAGGCCCTTTCTGTCGGGTGCTCCTCATGTGTTGTGCCCGCGCTTTGAAATGTGGGAAGATCCAGCATAAGATTCAGGTGGGCCATAAGGATGTTTAAAAGGTTGTGGCTGATCAGACCGTAATTAGGATTGTACTCGATTCTCGGATCCGCAATTGTCGGATATCCGGCGTGCACACAGATTGCTCCTGGATTCAGCAATTGCGCGGCACAAATGCCGAATAGGACCTCTGCATGTGTCATGGCCAACACGCCGTTATAACAATAAGGAGCGCTGATACCTGCCATGGGCATTGCCGAAATAAATAAGGGAAGCCCGGCCCTGACCACCTTGACAAAATCATCGGAGAAATTCTCATTGACCTCCAGAGGGGGGCGCGTCAGACAAAAAACGATCATGATATTCCCCCTTTCCGCATAAATCTCCTTTGCCCTTTCAAGGGAGGTATCCGAGGTCACTGCGACATAGAGGGGTTTGGTGCAGTTCTCAGCCATGATGTTCATCTGCTGGACTTCGTCCTTGAGTTTTATACCCCTTCCCATGCCGGCCACCATCCGGTTCTTTTCGGCGATTTGTGAAATCCGGGCCGCGTGTTCGGGTGTGGGAAAAACCCCGCCCTTTCCTGCCTTGTCGTCATAGACATACGGCGCTGTGCCACCAATAAAGAAACTGTTTAAGGGCACAAAAAAATCAGCTACTCCCGGAACAGTCTCAAGACACTTCTCGACTAATCCGGCTGTCACATAAACCCGGTCTTCGTAGACCACGGACAGGCCATCAGGCTCGAACCTCCTGAAGACATCCTGCATTTCCGGCTGCTTACAGCCGACCCCGAGGTTTTCCAGGGTCCAGATAGCATCCTGGTGAACCTGTAGCAACATATCTACCGTATTATTACCCAGTAAAGATGTTGATATTTCAACTCGTTCTTCTTTCAAATCTCTCTCCTCTTAAAACGACCCAACATATAAATATTCGGACATTCTAAAGCACCACTCAAGGTTCTTTACCATTTATGCGAAATAAAATAATATTAAATCATATTATTTGAGCTGAAAATATTAGTTCAGAAAGAAATAATAGTCAAGAGTCTTTATGAGTTATTTACATGAGGTCCTAATTCATTAATAATTTCATTATGTTTGGGGAATGCTAACCGGTTGGGACAAGGAAATGGGAGAAATGCCGTACCCTGCTGTAGCTATGTTACTTCCAAATCCTGGACATCAAGCATGTCCGTAAGGTTGAGAAGAATGGCCGCGGTCTGATCTATTTGTTCTTCTGATAATTTATTAAGGCCGTCAATAATCTTCTGCTGAACAGGGGGAGGGGCGTTTTCGGCAAGAACCTTCCCGTTTTTAGTCAACTCGATGGTAATCACGCGACGGTCATGTGAAATCCTTAATCTTCTTACAAGACCTTTCTGCTCTAACCGATCTATAATTCCGGTTACCGTACTTGAATTGACCAGTATATGTTTGGCAATCTGGGAAGGAGAAAGCGGACCGTTTTCGTAAAGGGCGAGAAGGCAGTTAAGCTGTGCCGAACTCACGTTGTATATTTTGTTTAATTCCTTGGTATAAAGTTCTCCGGCCTGCATCAG
>DAOUXC010000249.1 GCA_030666795.1 Desulfobacteraceae bacterium | reverse complement strand
GTGTATGGGAAGATTTTTTCCCTTGTGGAGCCTGAATTCACTCATAAGTGTCTTTTCACCGTAAACCAGGGTCTTTAGTTGTACACCCCCTAATGCCTCCTTGTAGCCCTCGTCACTTTTCCTGTAAAACATGTAAAGCTCCTTTCTCAGCCTTCTTTCCCTTTTCCCGTATGGCAAATAAATTCCAACACCTTCCTGTCAGGAGGGGGAAAGGAGAATTTAATAAGATCGCCAGGTGCCACCCATCTGATTTCCTGCCCCTCCAGGGCCTTTGGTTCACCTGCCAAGCAACTACAATTGAATACATGGAGGGAGATTGCCTTTGATCCATAATCATGATCGACCGTCAAAAGGGCTCTACCCGTCTTGACCCTGAGACCTAATTCCTCCCAAATCTCCCGCTCAAGACATTCACCCAGGCTCTCTCCCCTTTCCTGTTTACCGCCGGGGAACTCCCAGTATCCCTCGAGGTGACATCCTTTGGGCCGTTGTGCGATGAGGACCCTACCGTTATTCCAGATTAACGCGGCAGTAACATGATAATGGGGCTTTTTATCTTGCCCCTTCACCCCGAACTCCTTTCAGTCTCAACCTGAGATACGCCTCTTCGGCCTCTTCATGATCGGGCGATATTTCGAGAATATTCTTATAGGCATCCAGGGCACCTTCAAACCGCCCGCGCTTCTCCCTGAGCCTCGCTAAATTCAGCAACAATTCAATATCTTTTGGTCTGCGCTTAAGGATCTCGGTCATCTGATCAATGGCCGGTTCCTCCTTTCCGGTCTTCAGGTAGGCCAGCACCAGATATTCCCTGAGTTCAATCTGTTCTGGGTTGGCCTTCAACCCTTTTTTCATTATTTCTATGATCTTTTCATTATTGCCCTGATCGTTACAGTAATCGAACATATAACGATAAGGCCCAATCTCGTTCGGCCTCAATTCAATGAGGGTTCGGGCCTCCCTGAATGCCTCTTCAGTCATTTTATTTTTTTTATAAATATCGAATACAATTGTATGGACAGCCGGATCCTTTGGGTGCAATTTTAAATACCGCTTAAAATAAGACAGGCTTCTCTTCAGATCACCTGTTTCATATAACAGGCCGCCCAGGTTATATATCACTGTTTCGTTCTCGGGTTCCAGCAAAAGGATTTTTTCATAAATTTTCCTTAGACCCTGCTTTTTCCCTTGTTTTTCCATGATCTGGGCCATTAAAAGCAGCGCCTCAAGGGACTTTGGCTTCTTATGCAGGGCCTCTTCGAGATATTTCCCGGCCTTTTTCAGTTCACCTTTTTCCATCAGCCTATGGGCCAGTTTGAGACGGCTTTCCACATCTCCCGACTTCAGCCTCACGGCCTTGTCCAAATATAATTCAGACTTCTCTATCTGGTGAATTTTTTCGTAAAGGTAAGAGAGATTGTAATATATGTTTGCGTCCTTCCGGTTCAGGCTCACGGCCTTGAGGTAAAAATGAATCGCTTTTTTGAAATAACCTGTTTCCGTGCAAAGATAACCGAGATGTTTACATAATTCCGCAATCCGGATTCCGGATTCCGCATCTTTATCCCTTTTGCCGAACTGCTTTAAAACGGCCTCATATTCCGTTATGGCCGCCTTTAATTTTCCCTCTCCCTCCAACACTTCTGCAAGCCGGTACCGGGCCTCGGGGTCATCAGGGTCCAGTTTGACGATCCGGTTCAGCACTGAAATAATACGGTCCTTCCTTTGCATGGCCGTGTATGCGTCGAGAAGTTCAATCAGCGTCTGCATATCCGGCTTTTTAGCGGCCATGTCCTCAAGCATTCCGGCTAACTGCTTCCATAGCTTTTGGGCTCTATATTCGCCTAAAAGCCTTTGCTTCACCCGACTGTCCTTCGGCAAAAGGCGTACGGCGCGTTCAAGCATGGACAATCGTTTGCCTTTGTCGATAATCCTGTCGGCCCGATCCAGCCAGTCCTCCGCATAGGGATGGATATTCCATTCCATATAAGCCAGATCTTCATTGCGATAGACTGCACGAATCCGAAACCTGTAGTGGTCAAATATTTCCTGACCGGGAAGCAGGGCCGAAAGGCGCGTTTCGTCATACTGAAGTGCACCCACATCAAACCCTTTAGCCGCTAAACGTACGTCCAGGTTAAATGGAATATTTGTGGAGATTTTTAGAATCTTGACTTTATCCTTAGGGTGGAGGGAAACGTCCTCCCCGGAGACTATCTTTTGGGGTTCACCGTTTATAGTGATCAGGATGTAATTCAACCGGTGAGAGGTAGTAGTGGTAACATGCCATAGCCACCATCCTGCGGTCAAAGCTCCGATGACCAGCAGGATGATCAGCCAGAAAGCTGGTTTGCGAAATGCCGGTTTTTTCCTTTTTTTCTGCAATCGGCAACACCTTAGTGGATTGATGATTGACGATTGATGATTGACGATTTTGGGAAAAAGATACGTCTAAAAATATTCAATCTTCAATCGCAAATCGTCAACCTTTCATGCATCCCCGGCAACGTCAAAATTATTTTTTGCGGGATGCCTTCCCCCTGGTCTTTTTGGCAAACCTGGACTCCCAGATTAGAATTACCGGGCTCGCTACAAAGACGGATGAATAGGTACCCACAATGATGCCAACCAATATTGCAAAGGCAAAGTCGTGAATTACTCCACCTCCCAACAGAAAAAGGGCCAAGACAACGACTAAGGTAGTAGTCGAAGTCAAAATGGTACGACTGAGGGTCTCATTGATGCTCAGGTTCATGACCTCTTCAAATGGCCGCCGCCTGAAACGTCTCAGGTTCTCCCTGATCCTGTCAAAAACGACGATAGTGTCATTGAGAGAATATCCGATTATCGTGAGGCAAGCTGCAATAATCGAAAGGGATATTTCCCTGTCTGTCAGTGCAAAGGCGCCGACCGTAATGGTGACATCATGAATAAGGGCGATAATGGCGCCTAATGCGTATTTCAACTTCAAAAACCAGCAAAGACCGAGGGTTACTACCATAGCTAGAACAATGAGCCATGTGACACTCATACCAAAGCTGGAAGTAATATATACTACAAATGCCAGGGACAGGGCCATTACAATACTCATCAGCCATTTGAATTCGAACCGGCCTGAGATATAAATGGCAATGAACAGGATGGCGTAAAAAATAGCAAACAGGGCCTTCTGTCTCAAGTCTTCGCCAACTTTCGGCCCCACCATTTCCACACGCCTCATTTCAACACCCTGTCCGAACTCGGCAATCAGGGCCTGTTTGACCTTATGGCTCAAACCGGTCAGCTCAATATCTGTTTCCCTTACCCGGATCAGATACTCGAACTGCCCTTCTTCACCGAATTCCTGGATGATGCTGTCCTGTAAATCAACGGACCGAAGGGCTGCCTTGAGTTCTGAAGGGGCCTGTTTCTGATCTAACTTTACCTGTATCAACACGCCGCCGGAAAAGTCGACACCGTAGTTAGGTCCTCCCCGCCATATGAGAAGAAAAATCGTCGAGACAATCAATATGGTGGAGAGTATGAATGCTGTTTTACGTTTTCCAAGAAAATCAATATTAATTCCCGGCTTGATGAACTCCATATCGTCACTCCAGACGTGTTAAAAATTTTTGTAAACAGGCGACATAAACCTTAGCCCGCAACCCGCTACTCGTAACGCTTTTATATGCTGACTTTCTTCATTCCCCTCTGAATATGGAGATAGTCAAAAATAATCCGTGTCACAAAAATAGCCGTAAACAAGCTGGCAATGATCCCGATACTGAGGGTTACTGCAAAGCCCCTGACCGGTCCGGTCCCAAACTGAAACAAAACCAGCGCAACAATCAGCGTTGTGATATTGGCATCCAAAATCGTCACAAGTGCCTTCCCGTATCCTCCTTCTATGGAGGCCCGGGGTGTCTTTCCCAATCTCAATTCCTCCCGCACACGCTCAAATATCAGGACGTTCGCATCAACGCACATACCAATAGTGAGGATCATCCCGGCAATGCCTGGAAGGGTAAGCGTGGCGCCAAAAAATGCCAGCCCCGCCATAATAAAAACGATGTTCAGCAGAAGGGCCAAATCGGCTATAACACCGGAAAGCCCGTAATATAGTATCATGAAAACGATCACCACCACGCCCCCAATGAGCATGGATTTAATACCTTTATCTATTGAATCCTTTCCCAAAGAAGGACCTACGGTTCGTTCCTCAATTATCTTGACCGGAGCCGGAAGTGCACCTGCCCTCAGCACAATAGCCAGATCCCGGGCTTCATCCATGGAAAACCGCCCTGTGATCTGGGCCCTGCCTCCTGAGATCTTGTCCTGGATCACGGGTGCGGAATAAACCTTCGTGTCAAGGACAATGGCCAATCTTTTTTTGATGTTCTTCCCCGTTATTTGCTCGAAAAGTCTCGCACCCCTGCCATCGAACGAAAGGGATACATAAGGCTCATTGTACTGGCTGTCTATCTGTACCCTGGCGTCTGTGATGTATTCCCCCGTAAGGAGAGTCCTTTTTTTCAGGAGATAGGGACGTTTCATCTGTCGACCTGTCTTGGGATCGATGTCAACCTCATAAAGGATCTCATCTCCGGGAGGAACATCCCCCTTAAGGGCGGCTTCAACGCTGTTATCCTCATCAACCAACTTAAATTCCAAAAGGGCGGTCTTGCCGATAAGCTCTATGGCTCTTTTGGGATCCTTGATGCCCGGCAACTGGATCAAAATCCTGTTATCTTCCTGGGGCCTGATATCCGGTTCACTGACCCCGAACTGGTCAATCCGGTTTCTTATGGTTTCCAATGCCTGGTCAACGGCCATCTTCTCAAGACGGATCTTAGCCTTGGGTAGCAAGTCCAGATAAAACATTGTCTGGTCTTCCTCTGCCGACACAGGCTCAGCCTTAAAATCAGGATAGTTTGCCCCTGCCATGTCCTGGAAATTTTCCTTGTCCTTTGACCTTACTAATGTCAGGTCAATCCTGTCCGCGCCGTGGCGCTTTAACTCCAGGTATCTGATCTTGCTCTTTCGCAAATCATGTTTCATTTCTTCCACGACTCGCTCCAGATGGCTTTCCACTGCCTTCAAGGCCTGCACTTCCAAAACGAGATGCATACCCCCCTGAAGGTCAAGCCCCAGATGAATTTTGTCCCTCGGCAACACACTGGACCACCATCCGGGGAGATCGCCGGAAAGAGTAGGGGTCAGATATACGAACGCCATCAAAACAGCAAATAAAGCGATTGCGGCACGCCAGCCTAATTTTTTTGACACTTGTTACTCCATAGTTACAGTGTTTTATCCTTTACTCGCCACCCCGGAGATGGAAGCTCTCGAAACCTTTACCCTGACCTTGGGTGCAATCTCCATGGTTACGATATCGTCCGACATGCCCGTAATAACCCCGTGAAGACCTCCTGAACTGACAACCCGGTCCCCCTTTTTCAAGGCCGAAAGTAACTCCCTGTGCTGTTTCGCCTTTTTTTGCTGGGGACGAATAAGCAGAAAATAGAAAATCGCAAACATGAGTATCAGGGGAATAAACGCACCAAAGCCACCACTTTGTCCCCCTCCGGCACCTCCGCCGCCTCCCATTGCATACGCCAAGCTTATCATTTTATACCTCCTTTTGGTTTGGTTGAATGTTAGACTCAACCGCTTAATTACAGAGCTACTCCGCTCTTTTGATTCTCATAAAACCCATGGCAATAATCGGAGAGTCTGTCTTTCCGAATTGCCTGCCGCATCTCTTCCATCAGACGGCTGTAATAGTAAAGATT
>DAOUXC010000253.1 GCA_030666795.1 Desulfobacteraceae bacterium | reverse complement strand
CATAATGGGAGCGGTAATTTGGGGGGCTGTCCAGTACCGAAGTATAAGGAAGTCCAGCTGTTCCTCGAACCACAGCAAGGTTGTGCGGCTCTTTGAAAAGAGTTTCGCATGCCTCGATACTATGACTAACATCTCGCCCTATTGAGCTATTGGCTCCTGCTTTATTCTTCCTTGGAAGCGGCGATTATTTTTTCCGCTAACTGGGCAGGGACCTCTTCGTAATGTGAGTGTTCCATGATAAAGGAACCACGGCCGCCGCTTATTGAATTCAGATCCAGCGCATACTGGAGGACCTCGGACATGGGGACCTCGGCCTTGATCACCTGGTATCTTCCCTGGCTGTCCATACCGGAAACCCTCCCGCGCCGGCCGTTCAGATCGCCCATCACATCTCCCATGGCATCTTCAGGGACCGTAATCTCCATCTTCATGATGGGCTCCAGCAGTGTTGGGTTTGCGTCTTGAATGGCCTTTCTAAGACACATACTGGCCGCAATTTTGAAAGCCATTTCCGAAGAATCCACGTCGTGGGACTTGCCGTCAAAGAAACGAACCTTCATGTCCACGACAGGATAGCCGGCAAGTATCCCGCGCTGAAGCGACTCGTTAAGGCCCTTTTCCACGGCAGGCACGAAATTGCGGGGCACATTCATGCCGGTCAGGGCCTCTTCGAACTCAAAACCGCTATCCTTTTCCAACGGGGAAACGTCAAAGTGCACCTCGGCAAATTGTCCCCGGCCTCCGGTCTGTTTTTTGTGGCGGTAAATAACCTTGTTAACGGATTTCTTGATTGTTTCCCTGTAAGGCACCTTTACCGGAGTCAGTTTTACCTCCACGCCGAATTTGCGATTCAGCTTTTCGCATGTGGTTTCCAGGTGTATCTGGCCCGTGCCGGACAGGACAATCTCGGATGTGGCCTGGTCCCGCTCCAACTTGAGGGTGGGGTCTTCTTCAAGCAGTCTGGCTAAAGAGGTGAAAACCTTGTCTTCGCTACCCTTTACTTTTGCCCCGACTGCATAGGATATGGTTGAGGGGAGCGGTTTGGCCGGATCATAAACGACGGGATCACCCGCCACGCAGAGGGTATCTCCCGTGGACGTTTCTTTCAATTTGGCAACAGCCACTATGTCGCCGGGACCCGCCGTCTCCACGGACGTCTGCTTCTTCCCTTCCATGATAAGAAGCTGCCCGAATTTTTCCTTGGCCTCCTTGTTGGCGTTATAAATGGTTGAATCCGATTCAATAGTGCCTGAAAAGACCCTTAACAGGGTCAACTTACCCGCGAAGGGGTCCGCGACGCTCTTAAAGACGAGCGCTGAAAAAGGCACTTCCTCTGAGGCCGGTCTTTCCACCACTTCTTCACTGCCGGGTTTGGTCCCTTTCCTGGATTCCCCTTCAAGGGGAGACGGTAAAGCCTGGACGATCAGGTCCAGCAACTGGAAAACGCCCATATTCAAGACCGCAGAGCCGCAGAGCATCGGGAACACCATTCCGGATTTGATGCCCTGTATAAGCGTTTCTTCGATTTCGGCAGAGGAAAGCTCCTCTCCTTCCAGATATTTTTCCATAAGCTCATCGTTGACTTCGACGATGTTCTCAATCATTTTTTCGCGCCATTCGCTGACGACATCCTCCATATCGGATGGTACATCGACGCTCTCGAATGTGCCGCTCCCATCTTTGCTGTAAAGGTATGCCTTCATTTTGATAAGGTCCACGATCCCTGAAAACTGTTCCTCCGCGCCAATGGGAAGGAATACGGGTGTGGGTTTTATATCAAAAATTCCCGCAGTCTCTTCAACGACTTTGAAAAAATCCGCCCTTTCCCTGTCAATCTTGTTGATGAAGATCATTTTGGGGAGATGCTGCTCTTCCGCAAAGGCCCAGACCTTTTCCGTCCCCACCTTTGCCCCCGAAGTGGCATCAATGACCACAACTACGCCGTCTGCAGCCTGAAGTGAACATTTGGTATCGGAAAGAAAATTGTCGTCCCCCGGCGTGTCAATAAGGTTTATGACATGTTTTTTCCAGTCCAGGTGGTGAAACGCTGTGCTGATGGTAATCTTTCTCTTTATTTCTTCAGGTTCAAAATCGAGGTTTGAGCTACCATCGTCCACTCTACCGAGCCGTGTGGTAGCCTTGCCGCAAAATAGCATTGCTTCCGCCAGGGAAGTCTTACCCGAGCCTCCGTGGGCAACAAGAGCGACATTTCTCAACTGTTCGGCTTTTTTTCCCATACTTTAACCCTTTCCTCTGATTTTTTTATTGACATAATTTCTTGAAAATACAGGCTATTAAGACCCAGCGTTTTCAGGTAAAGTGCTGGAAGCATCAATGGCTTTCCTGTGGTTTAAAGGTGAGACAAACAATAAACCAAATAAAAAAAATACATCAATAAATAAATCAAAGTCAAGACAAGAATGTTCAAGGACATTTTTTAATTGCCAATTTTTGTAAAAATGGTAAACTAATAAATTTTCAATGAAAAATTGGGGAAGGTGGATATCAGGTCGGCCGTTGTGTCACTTTACGATTATATAGAAACCTTTACCAGCTACTTAAAGGACCGGAAGGGGTATTCCCCGCATACGGTCAGGAACTACCATATTGACCTTAAGCAGTTTTCGGAATTTTTAGGTTCAAGGAATAAATCTTCACGAAATGGAAAAACCGGTCTTGAGATAGAGGCAATAGACGCCGCGGCCATCAGGGCATATTTGGGGAGCCTTTACGGACGTTTGACACGCACGACCATTGCCCGTAAACTTTCAACGGTTCGCTCTTTTTTGCTTTTCTTAGAAAAAAGAGGCCTGATTCAGTCAAATCCTGCGGCCGATATTGCGACACCCAAGCTGGAAAAATATATACCGGTCTATCTCCCCGTAGATGACATTTTCAGGCTCCTTGAAAGACCTGATCGAGAGAAACCCTTAGGGCTGAGGGACCTGGCTATTCTGGAAGTTCTATATTCCTGTGGTATCCGTGTGAGCGAACTCGAGGCCCTGGATATATCCGGTATTGATTTTGAAGAGCATCTGATAAAGGTAAGAGGCAAGGGAAACAAGGAACGTATCGTGCCCATTGGCAGAACTGCGCTTAAAGCCGTTAGAAACTACCTGGATGCGATTCAATATCTCAGGAAAAAGAAAGGGGATGATTCCAAAGACAGGCCTCTTTTTGTCAATTCTCGCGGGGGCCGTCTTTCCGCGAGAAGCATCGGAAGGATCATCAAGCGTTATGCCATAGAGAGCGGGTTGACCTCCGAAATCAGCCCGCATTCCATGAGGCATACCTTTGCCACGCATCTTCTGGATGGGGGTGCTGATCTTAGATCGGTGCAGGAGCTATTGGGACATGCAAGTCTTTCAACCACTCAGAAGTACACGCATGTGAGCCTTGACAGGCTCATGGAGGTTTATGATAAGGCACATCCGCGGAGTAAGTGAAGAGAAGGGATGAAGGGATACGTTTTTCCGTCCCCCGGTTACTCGTTTCCCATTGCGGAAAAAAGCAATCGCTCAATTCAAAAGCGAAAAAAAAGGGTATGCATAATGAGATCAAATTCCAAAAAAATACGGGCCACCACGATTCTTTCGGTCAGAAAAAACGGCAGGGCCGTTATGGCAGGCGATGGGCAGGTGAGTCTCGGCGAAACGATTATGAAGCACAAGGCCAAAAAGGTCCGCTACATGTATGAAGACAAGGTATTAGTCGGATTTGCAGGCGCAGCGGCCGACGCCTTTAACCTCTTCGAACGTTTGGAAGGGAAGTTGGAAACCTATAATGGGAACCTCATGAAAGCCGCAGTTGAATTGGCCAAGGATTGGAGAACCGACAAGATCCTTCGAAGACTGGAAGCGCTGCTCCTTACCATGGATAAAGAGCACACCCTCATCATCTCCGGCACCGGGGACGTTATAGAACCGGACGAATCAGTTGCCGCAATAGGATCAGGAGGTTCTTTTGCATTGGCCGCTGCACGGGCCTTAGTTGAACATTCCGATTTAGACGCCGTAACCATTGCCCGTGAAGCAATGAAAATCGCCGCTTCTATCTGTGTTTATACAAACGATGAAGTGGTCGTACATGAACTCGAAAAGGGGGTAGAAGTTTAGAATGAAAGAGGCAGAGGCAGAAAAAGATTTTTTTAACAAGGTTCTGACACCGAAAGAAATCGTCTGTGAGCTGGACAAGTATATAATCGGACAGGGCGAGGCCAAACGTTCAGTGGCAATTGCCCTGAGAAACAGGTGGCGCAGGCAGCAGGTTCCCCCGGACCTAAGGGATGAAATCGCACCAAAAAACATCATCATGATCGGACCTACGGGTGTCGGGAAAACAGAGATTGCCAGGCGCCTGGCCCGGCTTGCCAACTCGCCTTTCTCAAAGGTGGAGGCAACCAAATTCACCGAAGTGGGATACGTGGGACGGGATGTGGAATCCATGGTCAGAGACCTCACCGAATTGGCCGTAAGTATGGCCAAGAAAAAGGAAGAGGAGGGCGTAAAGTCCAGAGCCCGTGAACTGGCCGAGGAAAGGCTCCTTGACCTGCTTCTCCCGAAAAAGAAGGAGGAGATTCGAGAGGAAGAAGAAGGGGAAAAGGAAAAAATATTAGAAGTTGTAAAGGTGGATAAGTTAGAGAGCCGTTCTACCCGTGAAAAGCTCAGACGTATGTTGAGAGACGGAAAGCTAGACGAACGATTTATAGAGCTCGAAGTGACCGACAGCAATATCCCCATGGTGGAGATATTTTCCAGTGCGGGCATGGAAGAGATGGAATTTAACATCAAAGAGGTCTTCGGGAACATGTTCCCGACCAAGAAAAAAAAGAGGCGGGCAAAAGTCCCGGAAGCGCTGGAAATCCTCTTTGAGGAGGAGTCCCAGAAGCTCGTGGATTTTGACAAGGTTATTGAACAGGCGATCCGCCTCACGGAACAGAACGGGATCATATTCTTAGACGAACTGGATAAGGTCGCGGGCACCGAATCTCACGGGCCGGACGTGTCCCGCGAGGGAGTGCAGAGAGACCTCCTCCCCATTGTTGAGGGCTCCACGGTTATCACCAAATACGGGATGGTAAAGACGGACCATATATTATTTATTGCGGCTGGCGCCTTCAACATGAGCAAACCCTCGGATCTTTTACCGGAACTTCAAGGAAGATTTCCTATCCGGGTAGAGCTTGATTCCCTGTCCATGGAGGACTTTGTGCGGATTCTCACCGAACCGAAGAATGCATTGATAACCCAATACAAGGCATTGCTCGAAACCGAAGAAATCGAACTGGTTTTTGAGGAATCGGCGGTCAGGGAAATTGCCGGCATGGCCAGCATGGTAAACGAACGTATGGAGAATATCGGGGCGCGTCGCCTCCATACGGTTATGGAAAAGCTGCTGGAGCATATATCCTTTGATGCCCCGGATATGACCGAAAAAAAGGTAACTATCACCAAGGCATATGTGGCGGAAAAACTGGAAGACATATTGGAGGATGAAAATCTGAGCAGGTATATCCTGTAGTAAAAATTCCGGCCTGATGACCAGGCTTTTGTTTGCCCTTGAAAGGGGCTGTTTTACTAAAAGCCGTATAAGTTAAAAGTGACTCAAGTGATCTAAAGTGCCTAAAATTATGGTGTCGCTTCGCTCCGCTGTTTTTATATGGTTGACAGAATTCCTTAACTTTAGCTCACTTTAAACTTT
>DAOUXC010000328.1 GCA_030666795.1 Desulfobacteraceae bacterium | reverse complement strand
GTTACGTTCGCTTCGCCGTCCATGGCTCCGCTCACTGCGGGATTTTGGCCCTTCGGCTGTCCTGCTTCAGGGCCAAAATACGCCACTCCGAGAAGATCCCGTCCCCCTGCCTTTTTTAAGGAAGACCGTTTTTGGATCGAGGATGAAGACAAACATGAACTCTGTTGACAGCAAAAACCTGAATTTATCGGCGACCGGCCACGTATCCGGCTGTCCTCTCTGTAATTCCCCCGGAAACTTTTCTTACCGGGGCAGGGATTTGCTTTTTGACAGGACCGAGAAGTATCAATACATGCAGTGCGGCCGATGCGCCGCTGTTTATCAGGATCCCATGCCCACACCCGGGGAAATAAGTGGATTCTATCCGGAGGATTATTCCGTTTACCGGAAAATCGGCCATATCAAGCATCACAGTTCCATGAAACTCGCTGTGCTGCGCTACAAGTACGGCTACAAACACATACGGACCCCCTTTGTTTTCCGGTTGATGGCACCTGTTGTGTCTGTATTCAGGTACGGCGAATCCATCGGTTTCCTGCCGGGCGGCAGGGCCTTGGACATCGGGTGCGGCAATGGCAAATTCATGCAGACCATGAACTCCTTGGGATGGCGATTTGAAGGGGTGGAATTCAATCCGGTGGCCGTTCATGTCTGTCGCGAGGCCGGGCTTAAGGTTCTTCACGGCGACCTTCAGGCCGCAGCGTATGAAGACGACAGGTTTGATCTGATTACGGCACGGCATGTGATCGAGCACGTTCCGGATCCGGAAAACTTTGTGGGTGAAATCGCCCGCATTCTCAAGAAGGGGGGGAGAATGGTCATTCAAACCCCCAACACCAAGGCATTGGGCAGGAGATGGTTCGGAACAAACTGGTATGCAAATGATGTCCCGCGGCATCTGGTACTTTTTTGCCCCACTAATCTCAACATGTTGGCGGAGCGCCACGGCCTGAGACGCATTAGGTTAAAAACTTCGACAACACCGAAAATCATACTCAACAGCCTGGATTATCTGACCGGCAGGCGGGACAACCCGTCCAGAAAATCCGGGATTCGAAGATTACTCGCCCGTCCCTATGTAATGTTAGCGACCATAACCGGCCGGGGCGATGAATTGTTTGCCATTTACGAGAAATCATGAACCACAAGCGTATCCTGTTTATTTCAAAAGGCGAGAATGCCCCGTCCACACGCTACCGGGGCTTGGCCTATTTCAACGCTCTGAGTTCAGATGGCTGGGAACCTGAACACATTACGGTGCGTGACAATCCCCTGTTGCGTCTTAAATTGCTCACACGGTCGAACCGGGCCGATGCGGTTGTCATCCTGCGGAAGACATTCAGCGCTCCCTACCTTCGCATGCTGAGCCTGTGTTCAAAGCGTCTGATATTCGACCTGGATGATGCTATTTTCTGCCGCAGCAATGGAGCAATCTCGCGCACACGATGGACTCGCTTTGCACGGGTGGCCGGTCGTTGTGGGCAGATCTGGGCGGGAAACGAATATTTGGCTGCCGCATCCAGGCAGTTTAACCGCTCGGTCACCATACTTCCTACTTCATTAGGGCCAGGGAAGTACTGGACCGAAGCGGAAAAGCCCGCCAAACACATTGACCTCGTGTGGATCGGAAGCCGTTCCACTCGAAAATATTTGGAGACAGGGCTACCCGCGCTTGAGAATCTTGCGGAAAGTATGCCCCATATCCGCCTGAAAATAGTGGCCGACTTTGATCTCAAGACCGAGCGGTTGAGCACCATTGCCGTTCCATGGAGCGAAGAAAATGAGGCATTTGCTTTATCATCAGCCCACATCGGCATTGCACCCATGCCGGATAATCCGTGGACGAGGGGCAAATGCGGGCTCAAGGTCTTGCAGTACATGGCCGCAGGCCTGCCGGTGGTTTCTTCCACGGCCGGGGTGAACGGTGAGATCGTTGAACATGGTATAACGGGCTTTCTGGCTGACAATGCCGAGACCTGGCAAAAGGCCATCGAGGAGCTGATTAATGAGTCTGATTTGAGGCGGGTAATGGGCGAGGCGGGGAGAAAGCGGGTAATAAAAGAATATTCAGTGGACGTGACCTACTCGAAAATGGCCAGGGCCCTGGATAGCCTGTTTTAAGTAATTCGCTAATAATTTAGGCTTTTGCAAGGGGCTAAAATGTCGCGTAATTCGTAATTCCGGGTCACCCGATATATAATACAGGAATATCAGATGTCCAAGACAATGAATGGTCAGTCGAGCGCAGGGGAAAACGGGAGGAGTCGCCAATCCAACATACCTCGCCTCGAATTTTCCGAGAAGTACGATGAAACCCAGGCCCGGTGTTATTTTGAAAAACATGGGAAGGGTTTTGGACGAAGGCTTTCCAACTGGAGGGAAAGGGTTATGCTGGGAAAGGCCCTTAAGTTGGCAGGGAATCCCAAAACCCTGTTAGACCTGCCGGCGGGAACAGGGCGATTCTGGGAGATGCTTGCACGATCTCCGGACAGGAAGATTTATGCTGCCGACTATAGCAATGATATGCTCATGATGGGGCTTCATATGCGGCCTGATCACGTTACGAGACGCATTAGTCCTTTAAAATGTTCCGCCTTTTCCATCCCGTTGGCAGATGGGGCGGTGGAAGGCGTGTTTTGCGCCAGGCTCCTGCATCATATAGGGAAAAGGGAGGACCGCAGGGCCATGCTGAGTGAGATGGCACGTGTGGCCTCACAGAGCTTATGCGTTTCCCTGTGGATAGACGGTAACTATAAGGCCCGCCGCCGTCGTAAACTCGAGGCCCGTCGCAAAAAGAAACGCTACCAGAACCGTTTTATTGTAGAGCGACAGGTGATTGAAGAAGACTTTCGTCATGCCGGACTCAAGCCCATTGGGCGGATTGATTTCATGAAGTTTTATTCCATGTGGAGTACATACGTTCTTGGCAAAGTTGGTAATGGATCAATAATCGGCAGCGATAGTCCATAATGGCTCGACGGACGCCGGTTCAATATTGAGCAGATACCAGGGCTGTTTGAAAAATTAGGGATATGGGCATTTACACAGGACATTAATGCCCGGTGTGAGGGGCAGGTCCCGTTCCATATAAATCCCTTACGCGTCCGAGAAATGAATGCCGGGCACTGGTTGACAGGCTTGAATTCTCGATGTAGGAATCCAGGAACAGGTCAAGGCCAAAGTCCAGAATGGATGCCCTGTCTTCCTTGTAGCGGAATATGGGCTTGAAGTTTCGTACACGTTTTCGAACACTCAAAGAAGATAGGGAAATACGAAGTTCGGATACGTCTATCAGGCCGAACTCCCCGTTCGGAAGCACAATAACGTTACCAAAGTGTATCGCGCGGAAATATATCCCCCTGTCATGCAGCCCTGCGAAAAAGGCGGAAAAGGTTTTTAGCAGGGCTTTTTTATTGTCAGAGTAATTAAGCGCCTCCCGTAGTGTCTCTCCTTCAAGAGGATGATAAACCACCACATCGCGGCCCATGGACCTGACACGGAAGGTATCTATCACTTCGACGCACGGGATATTTATTTCCCGAAGCCTTCCCGCTCCGCGTTCAAATCTTTTTGCATAAGGCCAGATAATGGCCGATGAAAGTCTTCTTTTCAGACGGAAGAGCTTGACCATGAGTCCGTCGGGGAGGCTTAAAACCTTGTCCCCGTATTGATCCTTTGAGATCACGGTTGCCCCGGCAACCATGCTTTTATAGGAATCTTGATCGAGTTTTTTCATGACATATTGTTTTTGTCCTTCGTTGGCTTTCGTCCGGCATCCAAAATCCCCCCTGGCCCCCCTTTAGAAAAGGGGGAAAGGATTTGGATGCCCCTTCTATGGGGGAAAAGTCTTACATCCCTTCTCTAAAGGTTAAAAGTCTTACGCACCCTTTATAAAGGGTTAAAAGCCTTACACCACTTTATAAAGGGGTAAAATATCAGCTTCCCCCTTTATAAAGGGGGATTGAGGGGGATTTT
>DAOUXC010000162.1 GCA_030666795.1 Desulfobacteraceae bacterium | reverse complement strand
TCCCTTGTGGGGGGAGGAAAGGCAACGGCGCCCATGGCCAGGGCCATGGAAGACCTTCTGGGGGAAAGGATCCACAAAGGGATGATCAATGTGAAGTACGGTTTCACTCAAGAACTCGCGCAGACCGAAATTATTGAGGCGGATCATCCTTTGCCTGACAACAGCGGTGTGGAAGGCACAAAAAAAATTCTGGATTTCCTGCAAGACGCCGAAGAAAGGGACCTGATATTTTCCCTTATATCGGGAGGCGGTTCCGCACTGCTTCCCCAGCCGGCGGGAGAGATCACCCTTTCCCAAAAACAGGAATTGACCCGAAGCTTATTAAAGTGCGGGGCGAGTATTGACGAGATCAATGCCGTTCGAAAGCACATATCATTTTCCAAAGGAGGACAGATGGCCAGGGCAGCGTATCCTGCCACAACTGTAAATCTGATGCTCTCGGACGTAGTGGGCGACAACATGGATGTCATCGCCTCTGGTCCCTTTGTTCCCGACACGTCAACATATAAAGAGGTATGGGGGATATTCCGAAAATATGACCTGGAGGGTATTCCCCAGGCAATCCATGACCACCTGTCGGCCGGCGCGGAAGGGCCGATATCTGAAACACCAAAAGCAGGTGAACCCATTTTTGAGAAAGTCTTCAATTTTATTGTAGGGAGTAATATTCTCGCCCTCGAATCGGCAAAAAAGAAGGCGGAAGATTTGGGATACCGGACCCTTATTCTTTCTTCCATGGTAGAAGGTGAAACAAAAGAGGTGGCGAGGGTTCACAGTGCTGTTGCTAAAGAGATCGTCAAGACGGGAAGACCCATCTCTCCACCTGCGTGTATTATCTCCGGTGGCGAAACCACTGTAACCATTCATGGTGACGGGCTTGGCGGAAGGAACCAGGAATTCTGTTTAGCGGCTGCCCCGGACTTAGTGGAGTTGCCTCCCAGGGTGGTTATCCTGAGCGGGGGTACGGATGGAAACGACGGTCCCACGGACGCCGCGGGGGCTGTGGTGGATCCTCTTACAGTAAGGCGGGGCCGGGATATGGGCATGGAGGCCGCGGAATTTTTAGGCCGTAATGACGCCTACCACTTTTTCGAAAAAACAAATGACCTCTTGATGACCGGGCCTACAAATACCAATGTTATGGATGTCAGGCTTGTCCTGGTTCGATAGGTTAATGGGTCGGCACAGTGGCCGACCCTACTTCTTCCACCGCATAAGCAGGTAGGGTTTTGTCATTTCAAAGGTCGTGCAATCCTCCTCAATCGCCTCTTCGGCCTGCTTGATGGACATACTCTTTGTCCTCTTCACAAAGGACAGGGTCCTGCCGAAATAGAGGGGGATAAGGGAATCCATCATCAGGTCCCGTTCAACCGGCTCGTCCCGGTAAGAGACGGCCATATCAAAAAGGAGCCTGGCCCACAAATCGGTAGGAAAATTGAACTCGGTCTCCTTCATGTCCATGATTTCCAAAAGCTTCTTATGGACGTCATGGGTCAGGACCTGCTTCCAGATTTCGTTATACTCCTTAAAACCGCTGTGAAACTGGCTGAGCAGGTTCTGTGTATTCACATCTACCTTTGGAGGCATTTCAACCTCTCCGAGCCCGAACCCGAAAATCGCCGTGGGCCTGCTGTATTTTACTTTGGTCCAGAACGAATCAAAAGGCCTCATCACTGAAAAGATAGTACCCACAACCTGTCTGAACATGGGGCCTAAATCGGACCCCGGATCTTTGGTCCGGTGAATTTTCGGTCTGCCCATAAAAGACTGGCATATTTGCACCTTCTGGTTGATGGCTATGGTAGTCATCCAGATATCAATCCCGAAGTTGGCCACTGCCTCGTCCCATGTGTCGCTCTCTAAATAGACCTTTCCCAATTTTCCGCTGAAACCGAAATCCCCGCCGATTGGCTGCCTTGTTCTCCTTCCGTATAATGCCCGGGTCATGGGATAGGCAATGCCGTTTGTAATCGTGCCATCATATTTGTGTCTTACATAAAGCGGGGCTACATAGGAAAATCCTTCAAACAGAGGCTGGCCTAAGTGCTTTATCCACTCAGGGGTAATGCTCTTCAGGTCCGCATCCACAACCACCACGGCCTTTGCCTTGAGTTCAACCACCTTTTTAAAGAGATTCTTGAAATTGTTCCCCTTGCCCTTTACGCCGGGCGGTGTGGAAAGATAGATCTTGGGTGCATCGGTCGGCGTATTCAGGAATGCCTGCCTGGTGTCGTCAGGGGAATTGTTGTCACAATTGATTATGACAGAAGTCTTATCACTAAAATATTTTTTCAGCCCGGTGTCTGCCTGCGTTACAGGAAAGCTGATGGAATCCGCCTCCTTATAAGAGGGGATACATACCACCATCTCGCATTTTTTAATGTTATCGGGATTGACTTCGTTTTCGAACCTGTCAGACATTATCTGCCTCCTGTTTTTCATTCAGTATGTCTAATAGGGCTGTATTCCAGCCTTTTGGACCCATCTCACCAGTAACCATCAGCCGGGGGATTCGTTTTTTGAGCCCTTCAAAATTGCGTTTCGACCGGACAAGGACAGGATAATCGGCGCATTCCAACATGGAAAAATCATTCGGACTGTCCCCAAGGGCGACGGAGACAATATTTCCATGGAGCCTTTTATACAAGGACATGAGCTTTTGCATGGCCTGCCCTTTGTCATTTTTGCCGCTAAGATGAAAAAACCGTCCTCCTTCCGTAATGGTAAGCCCTCTTTGTGCCGCAGCCTTTCTAAGATTTTCCCTGTCAACAGGGTCTTGATCCAGAATGATAAACGGTTCATCAAACTCACGCATGGCGGCCAGACGGGCACTCCCTCTATCAAGCCCCGTCAGATCTGATATATCATCAATCCTCATATCTGAAAAGCCCTTTATGTTCCATCCCAATTCATCCCGAATCCCATCAAGTTCTCTGATCAAATCAGCGTATGGCAAACCGAGAGACCATTTCCACAGGTCCCCGTCAATAAAGGCATCAGGTGGCGGGACCTCTGTGGTGTCAACGGGGAAAAAAATGCCGCCGCCGTTCTCAGAGATAAAGGGCGCACTTATGGACAGCTTGAGACGCAGTTGATCGATTTCCGCCCTTGTCTTGCTGGAAACAAGCACAATCGGAATAAAAAGCCTTTTGCACAGGTCAAGGGCAGGCAGGGCCTCATCCCAGCCATATGTGTCATGGTCCAGCAGTGTACCGTCCAAATCGGTAAAAACTACAATAACCGGGGCGACTGACACTTCAGTCATGGGCCTTTCCCATTTTAAGAAAAGCGTCTTTTTTCGCTTTCCATCACTTCAACAATATCAAAAAAAATCCGGGGAAGCTTATTGGATACACGCTCCCACGAGACCGTCTGGGGCGTTTCGAACACGCTCTGTTCCGCCTGGCGTTCAACCCTTAAGATGACTTCGGCAAGCCCGTCATCGAGAAAGCCTTTGAATTCGGGATGTGAGTTTACAAATCTCAGGAAACGCTCCGTCATCCTGTACGGCGAGGTCAGTACTTCACCCGCATGAAGTATGGAATTTCGGAACACGTTCCTGACCATATATTCCTCGGCATCCCGGTCGTGAATGAGATTGCTGAAACTGGCATCATCCGAATATTTCTTGACCTGTTCTTCTGCCACGGCCTGGTAGGTTACGGATAAATCCCGGAAAAATGTGTCGGATATCTCAAGGCCTTCCTCTATGATCAGGGCATTCATCAACGTAGTGACAATATCAATTGCCATTCGATTGAGACCTTTGGTCCTGTCTCTGGGGGATGTGTCCTGATGCTTGTGATCAAAAGGGCCCTCGGAAAACATGACCTGCGCAGGGGACGATGCCTTTCGATAAACCTCAATCAGGGTAAATATCTCCACACCCCAATTGGTAGCAAATCGCATCCTTTTCAAGAGGTCCACATGAAACGCGACTTCGCCGGAAAGCTGATAATGAAAGCCAAGAAGAAAATCAACAAGACGCAGCATTTTTTCCTCTTTGCTTTCCGCAAATTTCCTCTTTAGTGAAAGCAGGAGGGGATCGAGAAGGAGCCTTTTTACCCTGCCATAGATGTCTCTGTCCGCGATCCTGGAATAGTATGCCTTTGAGAAATCGTAATTCAGGGCGACCACCGGATAAAAAAGCCGGTCTAATTGGGCACGTTTAAAGGACCGGATATCAGCATCTATCAATCCTATGGATTCCGCACCCAAGGCTATGGCCAAACCAAAGCTGAGAAACATGTTCTTGCCCTTGCCGGGCTCGTGTATATTGAATCCTGCCTCGTTTAATTGTCTGTAGATGTCTCTGAATCCGGGACCATCGTTCCACTGGATCAAACTGTTCTTTATGCCGGAAGACTTTAGCATATCTCTCAGTTGAAAGGCGTCTTCCTCGGTGGCACGATCCAGACCAAAGATGATGCTCGACAAATAGGTAATATTCTTCAACTGTCTGAGGAGATTCTGAAAGACGGGGAGGTTTGCCGGATCAGTGTATTCTGAGGCAAGGGCAGGGATAATCAGGACCGTCTTTTTCCACTTGGAGTGGAGCCTGAGCTGGGACTTCAAATGCTTTCTGTCCTGCCGGAGAATGTGAAAAGTCGTTATCTGACCGCTGTTTTGCGAGAAGTCGGAAATGGCTGAACTCCTTTTTAGGGCGCAAGAGGGGGCCAGTTGAACCCCACATTTTTCAGGCCAACGGTTCGCTGAACCCGGATTATGGGCCGGGATTATTGGCCTATGAATTTAGCGAAAAGCCCGGACTTTGTCAACACCCCTTTGGCCGTTTCAGTATAGAGCATTTATTAGCTTTTCACTTGAATGAGGAATGGTGTCCTGATATTGTCCTTATCCGGGGGCAAATAACATGATTCGTAATAATTCAACCATGAACCTGAGTTAACATGATTCCATCTATCGAAACCTGCTTTGAGCTCATGGATAAATACCAAATGCTGGAGAATATCAAGGCCCACTCCATTGTTGTCACAAAAGTGGCTCATCTGATTGCCGTAGGTCTTAGGAATGCCGGTCTGGATATCTCTCTTGAAAATGTCGTCGCAGGTGCCCTCCTTCATGACATTGGAAAAACGAGTTCTCTTGGGACAGGCCAGGACCATTCCGAAATCGGAAGGCAGATTTGCCTCGAGAATAACCTTTATGAAACCGCGATTATTGTGGCAGAGCATGTCAGGCTGAAAAGCTACAACCTGAACGGGGATTACTCGGAAAAGGAAATCGTGTATTATTCGGACAAGCGGGTTAAGCATGTCGGCATAGTGAGTTTCGAAGACCGCCTTGAATATATCCTCGATCGATATGGAAAAAAGAGGGAAGGTATTTGCCGAGCCATTCGAATAAATTTCGAACTCTGCAAAAAAATTGAAAAAAAGCTCTTCAAAAAACTGACTTTCAGCCCGGAATCATTGGCCGCCTTGGCTGAAGGTGAAGAGATCAGCCTAACTCACTAAGGAGAAAATAACCCCCTCGACATGGCTAATCGAACTGATGACGCCTTTTCTGAAGTGACTACCGGGAGGCCGCTGTCTTTTCATGACTTATCTGTGGGGGAAGCCCTGGCTCCCGCTCCGCAGGAGCGGGAGAACAGCGGAGGGGGCAAGTTTCCCTCGCAGATAAGTCATAGAAAAGACCAGGCCGGGAGGTTCAAAACGCAGAAAAGGCATCATCACGAAGATGTAAGCCGTTTATTGCACTCATTAGTAATGTGTTGAAGGGTAAAAGAGAGCCATGTCTATCCGGATAATCGCACGGGACCTGTACCGCCTTCGACAGGAGGTGGAAAGGCTTGAACAACAGGTTGAGAATTCATCTCCTGAAAAAAAGGAAGCGTTGAAAGAGCGCCTTCGAAAGGTGAGGGCCGAACAAAATAGAATGCGGAGGATTCTTGACGGTGCAAAAAATCCCCCTGCTTACAAAAAATCCTTCTGATAAAAGGTGTAAAATCCTTATAGTTTACCACTCCCAAACCGGCCACACCCTTAAAATGGCCGAAAATGTTGCCAGTGGGGCCGCATCCATTGAAGGAGTGACGGTTTCCCTGAAAAACGCAGGGGAGGCGACACTTGAGGACCTTCTGGAATGTGATGGCCTGGTTATCGGATCACCGGAATATTTTGGGTACATGTCCGGGATGATAAAAGATTTTTTTGACCGGACCTATAATGAGGCTCAAGGGAAAAAGGAAATTTTCAAAAAACCTTATGTGGTTTTTATCAGTGCCGGAAATGACGGCACAGGGGCCTTGAACGCCATAGAGCGAATCTGCATAGGATATCAATTCAAAAAAGTCTATGAGCCTGTTTTGGCTAAGGGAGAGCTTGACCGGGAGAAGCTAAAAAAATGCGAGGAGTTGGGTAAGACTATTGCTGCCGGATGTGAGGCGGGAATCTACTAAGCTATAATTAGGGTTTCAGATAATGATTTTGGCAAGGCCAGAGAGAGAAATTCGAGTAAGGCGTACTTAATAGTACGTCGTCGAGGATTCCGACCGATAACGCAGTCCAAAATTTTTACCTGGAAGCCTATATCAATTTTTCGTTTCCTTGTCATCCTCCGTCTTAGGCAAAGGCAACTTAAAAAACTCAATACCCTCTTCTTTCAATGTCTCTTCCTCATCGGAAGTGGCCGAACCCCTGATGTTTCTTTTTTCGCCGACCCCGTAATGAATCTTCAGGGCCTCTGCCGTAAATTTTGAGCCCACATCCTCAAAGTTTTTGTTGACATAATCGACAACTTCCCTTGCAAGCCTTTGATAATCAATGTTCCCGGGTTTGACCTGTTTTTCAGGGTTCGATTTTTTCACAGATACCGGAGACATGATTTTTCGAATATCGGTATCGTTACAATAGGGACAGATTATCATCTCTTTGGCGTTTTGCTCTGCAAATGCCTCCAAGCTGTCAAACCAGCCTTCAAACATATGCGACTGCGAACATTCTAAATCAAATACGATCATGGTACATTATCACCTTTCAGCGCAACCCCTCAAAAAATCCGTATTAAAGCCGTCTTCCTTAGTGTAGAACCCGAATTTATTGTGAACTTATCTTTCAGCATAAAGCACGGCTAAAATCCTCGTCTCCTTATCACCATGGCATTTAACCAGATGGGGGACTGTTGAATCGTAGTAAATTGCGTCCCCTGGTTCGAGGATATGGATCTCTTCGCCAAGACGAACCTCCATGGCCCCGGTGAGCACGTAAATAAATTCCTGCCCGTCATGGGTCGATCTTTCTTCCTCTGTCGCCACGGGTTCAAGGGTCACCAGGAAGGGCTCCATATGCCGGTCTTTTTTGTGTGGGGCTAAGGATACGTATTCATAGCCATAATGTTTTCCCTTTTTAGAATCGTATCTGGATATGACCTTCCCGTCATCCCGCCGGACGATGGTAAAGGGCCGGTCTTCCTCACCGGAAATAAAATAACCGATTTTCATCTCAAGGGCCTTGGCCAGTTTTATGACCACCCCTAAAGGGGGAGCAATGGTCCCGTCCTCTATTTGCTCCAAAAGGGAAATCTCCATATCGGTCCTCTGGGAAACATCCTGAAGGCTCAGGTTACGGCTTTCCCTCACAGACCTGAAGCGCTCGCCTACATTGACCTGAATGTCCTCATTTGGCACTTCGGGTCCGATGCTGTCCAGGAAATGCTTTTCTTCATCCTTTCTTGAAAACTGTTCGCTGATGTCACTCAAAAAATCTTCATAGGCATCAGGTTCACTTGCTCGTTCATTTTTTTCTTCCATAATAATCTTCCTGTTACCTAAAGTTAGCGGTTCAAGGTTCAGGGTTCAAGGTTTAACGCGCAGCGCAGGGGCTTGCGCCGCGTGAGGTTATCATATCAAAAGTGTCTAAAGTGATCT
>DAOUXC010000268.1 GCA_030666795.1 Desulfobacteraceae bacterium | reverse complement strand
GGAGGAAACACCCCTTATCCCGGGGCCCTCAACACGTTTGTTGTGCGCGTAGGCGGGCTGGAAATTGCCTCAACCGGATATTTTTTGGATATGGCCAAAGACCTGGGGTATGATGCAAAGGCCGTTTCCACCAGGCGTGAGGACAAACCCCATTACATGCCCGATGCCAAAGAGATCAACCTGCGGGTGATCGTGGATGCAAAGGACGGGAAGATATTGGGGGCCCAGGGTGTTGGTGAACAGGGGGCGGGGTGGCGAATAAACCTGTTTGCCCTGGCCATACACGGCAATATGACCCTCCACGATCTCATGGATGCCGAGCTTTCCTATAATCCCCCCATCTCCCAGATGTATGATCCCATCTCCCAGGTCGCGGAGATCGGTCTCAAGAGACTCAGACTTGGGCAAAAGAAATGTGATAAGGTTTTTTTTCCTTAAATTTCCCTCAAGCAGCCAGTGGCGGGTAAGTCTGCCTTTACAAGAGGGGACTTACTGATGAGTACATTCAATAACCGACATCTTCGTGATGATGCCTTTTCTTGCGTTCCGAACCTCCCGGTCTGGTCTTTTCTGTGACTTAGCTGTGGGGGAAACTTGCCCCCTCCGCTGTTCCCCTCGACTTCGCTCGGGGCCAGGGCTTCCCCCACAGCTAAGTCATGAAAAGACAGCGGCCTCCCGGTAGTCACTCAAGAAAAGGCGTCATCACTCCGATGAGCCGTGGCGAGTTGGTCATTTTTTCTTTAGTAATAGGAACTCCTTTTATAGATGGAGGCTTTTAAGTCTTGTCTTCTCTTCAGAAAGTGGGTCTTTAAGGTTTCCCCCCTTTTATAAAGGACCTTCAGGGTTTTCTGTGGGTAGCAGGGTATGATAGACTTGCCTTTTGAAAGGAGGCAAGTCATGAGAGATACGGAACTGTACCATCATCTTTTGGGTCTTGAAGATCCCTGGTTTGTGAGTGACGTCAAACTTGAAGTCAAAGGGCAACGGGTAGATGTATGGGTTGAGCATCCCAAAGGTCTTCATTGGCCGTGCCCTGAATGCGGTGCCGGGGGTTCGCTGCATGATCATACTGAGGAGCGCGTATGGCGGCACCTGGACAGTTGTCATTTTCAAACGTTTTTGCATGCGCGTCCCCCTCGGGTTGTCTGTCCTGAGCATGGAATCCGCCAAGTTCGGCTTCCTTGGGCTGAGCCGCATTCGCGGTTTACATCGTTGTTTGAGCGTTTTGCCATTGAGGTGTTGAGCCACACTCCTGTCAATGCAGGCAGAGAAATTCTCCGTATCAGCTGGGACGAGGCTTGGCACGTGCTGGAGCGGGCCGTAAAGAGAGGTCAGCGGCGCAAGCCTGAACGGGTGATTCCTAAGCTTGGGGTTGATGAAAAATCGGTTGGTAGCGGTCAAGACTATGTGACAGTGGTCTGTGATCTTGAGCGAGCAACGGTGGAAGAGATCACCGAAGGCAACAGTTGCAAAAGCCTTCAGGCCTACATTGAGGGGCTTACGGCCGAACAACGTGAAGGCATCGAGGCGGTGGCTATGGACATGGCTGGAGGCTATATCAACGCGGTAAGTGGCCTTCTTCCTAATGGGCGTGAGAAGATCGTCTTTGACCGCTTTCACATTATGAAACTCATGAACGAGGCGGTTGACAAGGTTCGCAGACAAGAACACGGGATGTTGACAAAACAGGGTAAACCGATTCTTAAAGGGCCGAAATTTATGTGGCTTTATGCTCAGGAAAGGCTGCCTTTGAGCTGTCGAGAGGTATTCTTTGAACTGAGAGCCTCTAAACTGAAGACAGCGCGGGCCTGGGCCATCAAAGAACATCTTCGAGATCTGTGGCGATACAAAAGCCGATCGTGGGCAGAGAGGTTTTGGAAACACTGGTATTTTTGGGCAAGCCACAGCAGGCTGGCGCCTGTGAAAAAAATCGCCAGAACGCTCAGGGACCATCTTTACGGTATTTTGAGTTATTGCAAACATCGGATTACCAACGCTCTTACAGAGGGAATCAACTCAAAAATCGAAACTCTCAGAAAAGCTGCCTGTGGATTCCGTAATAAACAGAGATTTCGAACCGTCATTTTGTTTCACCTTGGAGGCCTTGATTTGCACCCTGCTACCCACAGAAAACCCTGAAGGTCCTTTTATAAAGGGGGGTTAGGGGGGATTTGTATTTCAATGACTCCTCATGGTAATATCAATTGAACATGGACAAAAATAAACCGGAGAAAAACGTTAAACAAAACCAATGGCTCCTGATTGAACTTCCTATCATGGAGTACACTAAGGCGTGGGACCTGCAGAATAATCTTGTTGAAGCCAGAAAAGACGGGGTTATTGACAAGGATATTGTCCTGTTACTGGAACACCCTTCTGTTTTTACAATCGGTCGCAGAGGCGGTTTGAAAAACCTCACGGTGTCAGAAGATTTCCTTGAAAAGGCAGGCATCCCGGTTATCCACGTGGAGAGGGGAGGGGACATAACCTTTCACGGACCGGGGCAGATCGTCATGTATCCCATCTTGGATCTCAGGGCGGCCAGGCTGGGGGTGATCGATTATGTGGGAATGCTTGAAGAAGTCATGATCCGGACTGCCTCGGACTGGGGAATCGAGGCCGGAAGAAATCCCAAAAACAGAGGCGTGTGGGTCGGAAACAATAAACTGGGCAGCATAGGGATTGCAATTCGAAGGGGTATCTCTTTTCACGGTATGGCGTTTAACGTCACTCTCTCTCTGGAGCCTTTTGGCTGGATCAATCCCTGCGGTCTTCAGAATATCGTGATAACGTCCATGGAACGGGAACTCTCGCGCAAGGTATCAATAGATAAGGTACGCGACGCCGTAAAACGTCATGTAGAAGACGTTTTCTCAGTTGAGTTTGTCATGAGTGACCTGGGGAAAATACCCGTGCCCCGGTATTCGATATGAGGCAGGCTCTGACCCTCTCCCTCGAAGCTCAACCTGGGGTCGGGTCTGCTTTCAGCCTGCCTATATAAATCCCTTAGTAAAACCTGATATCATAATAACCGTAATCCGTCGCCTTCAACGTTATGGACTTTGGCTTTTTAGAATACGTATTCTCGTAAGCCTTTTTATTGCCACCTCCGTCGTTCTTCCATATGGTGACCTTCCATTGTTTTTTAGGACCTTCTTTCAATGCCTTGGTTGTGGAGTCGGGTTGGCCATTACCTCTCGTGCCATATAAAAACAGATCAACTTTATCGTATTGACCCCCGCTTTTTGTCAGTGCCCTGACAGATACCGTAGCCATCCACAATTTGACCGCCGAACCCGTTGTCCTGTTATTCATTGTCGCGGTCACGTTAAAAGTATTATTACTTGTATCTTTTGGCCCGCCCGCCCAAAGGGTATTAAGGTTAACCAGCAGAAAAACAACCGACACCGCCAAAATCAAAAACCCAATCACTTTTTTTCTCATTTTCCCCCCTCCTTTTTTTTTGGTTAAAGAACTTATCGCAGCTCTGCTGCGGGGCAGAAAAAATGGGAGCAAAGAGAACTTCCTTTTGAGTCCGGAGCTTGCTCTAAAGCTCAAACCATTTCTTAAATTATCAGCAATAACCCATCAAGTCAATTTATATCAAATATCAAGCATGAATTGTGCCATACATTGAGATGAGACAAGAGGGTCAAGCAAAGGATTGATATCCTGATTATTTTTTTATTTCCCCGCAACAGATGAATTGCGTCATTCAATGAACGCCTGTCAACTTTGTTGGCAACGTGCCAACTCCCCGGGCAAGGAACCAGGTTCCTGAACAAATCGGACGAGACATTCCCTTTTCCATTTTGCTTGATTCACCGGGGAAATTATTCTATGCTTTTTGACGGAAGACGAATCCTTATCCATAAATGGCAGGCATTTCGTATGAACAAAGGACCTCGGGTTGTCATTACGGGAATGGGCGCGATTTCACCCGTCGGGCTGAACTGCCGTGACACATTCGACAACTTAGTTGCCGGTTCCTCCGGTATTGATCGGGTTACACAGTTTGATCCTTCGCGTCTGGCTTCGCAAATTGCCGGGGAAGTGAGAAATTTCGACCCCCACAATTACATGGACAAAAAGATGGCGCGGAGAATGGGCAGGTATGCGCAATTTTCAATTGCCGCGGCCCGTGAAGCCATCGATCAAGCAGAATTGGACTTGGAGAACGAAGACCCGACGCGGATCGCTTGCCTCGTTTCCTCGGCAATCGGAGATTTTCCATTCGTACAGGATCAGATGGAGATCTTCTTCAGTAGAGGACCCGGGAAAACAAATCCCTTTACCGTACCGCGCGCGAGCACAAGCATGGCAGCCGGAAATATCTCATTGGAATTCGGTTTGAGAGGGCCGGGTTTCGGGGTTTCATCGGCTTGCGCGACCGGCAGTCACTCACTTATAAATGCCTGGATGGTACTGAAGTCCGGTTTCGCGGATGTTGCTTTTGCAGGTGGCGCGGAATCGGCCATCTGTGAGACATTTTTTGATTCATACATCGCCATGCGCGCCCTTTCAACTCGAAATGATGACCCGCGGGGTTCAAGCCGTCCGTTTGATAAAGACCGTGACGGGTTTGTGTTGGGAGAGGGCTGTGCTGTACTCATTTTGGAATCCTTTGAACACGCGCAACAACGGGGGGCAAGAATTCTGGCTGAATTGATCGGCGTGGGTATGACGTGCGATGCCTGTCACATCACCGCCCCTCATCCCGATGGACGCGATGCTGCCCGGGCCATTGCCGTGGCGCTTGGCTCCGCGGGTGTAAGACCTGAAGATATAGACTACATAAACGCCCATGGTACTGCCACGCCAATGAACGATCCCGTTGAAACGAACGCGATCAAGACCATTTTCGGAGAATATGCCTACAGTGTGCCGATCAGTTCGATCAAGTCCATGATAGGACATACCATCGGCGCGGCAGGTGCATTGGAAGCCGTGAGCTGCGTGATGACCATAAACGAGTCCACCATCCCGCCCACCATCAATCTGGACAACCCTGATCCAAAGTGCGATCTGGATTATGTGCCGCACAAGGCACGGAAAAAAGATCTGAGAATGGTGATGTCGAATTCCTTTGCTTTTGGCGGGCAGAACTGTGTGCTGCTTTTCAGGCGTTTTGAGTCACATTAGCGTCACGGCTCAATCTTTCTTTTCCCCACATCGCATATTGCTCCGCCTCCGGTAATGGCCTGCTGTCTAATGAAGATGTGGTTCATCCGGATAATGAGTACGACTAGAGAATAAACATGATTGTTAGATAGAAGGGTGAAGCGGTCTTTTTTGAGTGACTGCTGGAAGGCCTTCGTGATTTCAGTTTGTTATGGGATG
>DAOUXC010000008.1 GCA_030666795.1 Desulfobacteraceae bacterium | reverse complement strand
TGACAGGCCCCGTCCACCCTGATCCTGATGACGGCATTCTGTTTACCCGGCCTTGGTTCGATGTGGATATCGGAAGCGCCCCTGTTGAAAGAATCAACAATCATCTTGTTGACAAGCTGGACAATGGCACTGTCTTCTTCCGTCACCCCGTCATCTTCATCATCAAACTCCTCGGAGCCGGGTTCCAGTTGTCCCAAGATGTCCTCGATACTCCCCGAATCTGTCAGCATTTCCGTTCTTTTCACATCGAAGAACAGGTCTATCATCGCCATGATGTCTTCTTTTAAGGACACACAAAACTCAAACCCCTTGGCCTTGATAAGCCGTTTAACAGCATCCCTTGCGGGAAGGAAATTGGGATTTTCCATGGCCACAATTACCTTGTCACCGGTTTGGGCCACAGGGACAAAGACATTGTTTCTTAAAAAGCCCACCTTCAGGCCTTTCAAAAGCTGGCCGGGGATAACCATCTTGTCATCATACGGAATGAAACGGGTCTTGTAGAAATCCGACAGGGATTTGCCAATATCATTCTTGGACACGTTATAATCGCTCATGAGGATCGATTCCACGGTCTTCTTGAGCTTTCTTGCCATGGGCATGGCCTCGGTCAGGTCCTTATTGCTGATGATATTGTTCGTAATAAGGTAGTCATATTTTGTCGGCTTGGTCTTTTGCGCTGCTTTCTGGTTTTTGAAAAAGGCGGTACCTAAGACCTTTGCAATATCCTGGACAGATGTTTCGTCTTCCTTTGTGAAACGCTCCCCGGCCCTTTTATTGATTAACTGTATAACGCCTAAGAGATATTTGTTGTAGACAACGGGTGTCACCAGTACCTGGGTCGTCTTATAACCCGTCTTCTGGTCCCAGCTTTTATCGAAATTCAATTGCGGATTGATGGATTTGAGTTCATTTTCATCATATACATTCTTAATATTGGCGATCTTGCCCGACGCGGCGCAGTAGCCGGAGATGCTTGAGTTTGTGATCGGCACCCTGATCTCGTTGACTTCGTCACCTGCCTTGAACCTTGAAATAATCTGCTTCTTGACGCCGTCAACCACATAGACAGTAATACGGTCGGCATCAAACAGCCCCAATATCTCGCTCTGGAGATTCAGCAGGATATCATTGATGTCACTGGCCCCATGTATCCTGTTGGTAATATTATTAAGCTTTTTTTGATATTCCAGCTGCTCTTCAAGGGTTCTTTTCCCAGTGCCCGAGTCAGCCATTTTCTTTTCCGGAACCGCGGCCATAAATAACCAAACCTCAAAATTAAAAATATTGTTGCTTTTTATACCCCCATGGAAATCACACGCACATGGGAAAAGACCAAAAAATCACTAATATCCACTATCTAAGCCTTTATTGTTATAATTTTAGTGCATTTCTCAGAATATGCAACATATTTATTTGCGAAAGCAGGGATGATGGATTATAAGTGTGCCTTGCCGGGGTAGGGGGGTGGGTTGAATATGAAAGCCCCATGATATCGAACCGTTAGGGAGAAATTATGCTGATCGACAGCCACGCGCACCTTGATATGGACGATTTTGACGCGGACCGGGACAAGGTTCTTGAAAGGGCCGCACAGGGCGGGATAACCCATATCATCACCATGGGAATAGATGGCGAAAGCTCAATTGCCGCCTTAAAGCTTTCTCAAGAATACGATTTTGTCTATGCAGCGGTGGGCTATCATCCCCACAGCGCGGATGAATGTGAGACCGGTGATCTGGATGCCTTGAGATCCATGGCATCAGAACCCGAAATCGTGGCATGGGGTGAGATCGGGCTCGACTACTACCGGGGTTATTCTTCTCCCGAGGCACAACAAAGGATATTTTCCCGCCAGCTTGAGATAGCCGATGATCTCAACCTGCCCGTTATTATTCATGATCGCGAAGCCCATGACGATGTATTTGAAATGCTCAAAAAAATGGGAAAGGGTGAGAAAAAGGGGGTCATTCATTGTTTTTCCGGGGATACTGATCTGGCCATGGCCTTTCTGGACCTGGGATATTATATTTCAATCCCGGGGACCGTGACCTATAAAAAGGCCTATCACGTAAAAGAGGTCGCATCCGCAATCCCCCTCGAATCCATGCTCATTGAAACAGACGCCCCCTTTCTGGCACCAGTCCCCAAAAGAGGGAAGCGGAACGAACCGGCTTTTGTCTCCTTCACGGCCCATGAAATCGCCCGCCTCAGAAATATCGATTTTGAAGAAGTGGCCAGGCGAACATCGGAAAACGCGAAAAATCTTTTCGGGCTCCCTGGCTGATACCTAAACAAATCGTAACTGCGGTTCTCTCATTGCTCAGCCGCGGAACAGGTCGGAATGAGTGCCTGTCCGCTCGAAAACAATTCGGTCTATTTCCATCTTGTAGATCAGGAGCCAATCGGACTCGATATGGCATTCCCTTCTTCCCTGCCAGTTTCCGATCAGTTTGTGGTCCCTATGGATTGGATCCGGTGGTTCCCCCGAGGTAAGCGAACGAACGATGATTTTAAGCTTCTCGAGGTTCTTGCCTCTCCGCATTATTCGTTTGATATCCTTCTCAAATTGACTCGTATAAACCGGAGTGAGCATCAGATCAGATTCCCAGCTTATTGAACATATCGTCAGCATCCTCGCAAACGATTAAGTTTCTTCCGGAATCGGTAGCTGCGAAAGTCCGACGTGTGGTTTCATTGGGGATGGCTACGTCAAAGGGCAGGCCTTTTCGAAGCTCGACCTGCTTGTAGAAAAGGGTGAGGGCCTGGGTTGTTGTCAGTCCAAGCTTTCGGAATATGTTTTCAGCCGTGTCCTTCAGGTCGGGTTCCATTCGAGCCCGTATGGTTGACGATTTTTTCATTTTATACCCCCGTTTCCCAAAAAATGTAGCACATATGGGGAACATCGTCAAGGCAGTATTTTTGTCATCCAATCAACTCGACATTTTTTGAGTAGCGTGGCTTTAGCCTTGCGCATTTTAAAACAATCCTTGTCATTTCATGTTTCCCAACCCGTCCACCGCAGGAACAAGCATCCGTCTGCTTGTCACCATTTCCTAAATTTCTTCTGCAGGAAGTCCTTTGGTTAAGGCTTGGCATATGAGCATGCCCCTTTAGGTGATTTTGGCTTTGATATTTTACAGGGTCAGCAACGTTATATATTCCGATCTTCTATCTTCCTCTTATTTTATAAACGCAAAACCCAATGAAAATGAGAGCCCGAATTCTTCCGCTCCCCCTATCCGGACCGCTTTTAGGAAGGCGGATGCCTGCCATTTTTTCATCCCTGCCTCTTTTTACAATTTGGCGGCCTGAACGTGCATCCAGTCGAAATTTCTGTGCCTGCCCAGACTCACCCATCCTTCCTCTTCCCAAAGTCTCCACCACATGTCATAGTCCGGTCGTGCAAAATGAGCGCGGTTACGTCCCCACTTCAATTTGTTTCTTTCCGGGTCATAATCCACGGCAATGCCCCAGCTATGCAGGGAGTATTTCGTACCCGCGCGCATTTTTCGCACGTTCAGGCACCCGCCCCACAGGTCCAGTCGCAACCTTTGAACCTCCTCAATTCCGTAATGATCCCGCACCCGGGAAAGCACCCTCTGAAGGCTGTCGCGGACTCTTTCGTGGCACTGAAATCTGTTGACCACTGTTGTCTTGTTCCAAGCCAGCTTATGCGGATAGGGGAGCTCAACAGCGGCTTGGTTCTCGCCCACTTCTCCATAGAACCGAAAAAGGCTCTCCTGCGGTGTCTGTTTTGGCCACCCGTTCGGGTTTTCATCGGGCAGATCCTCGGGACGCCAGATCTCGGGTTCCCTGCCCTCGACAAGAACCTGCACAAGCGCCTCAAAGGCGAAGCTCGTCTGGGGTCCCCAGTAGCCGTCCGTCTCGCCCGTTTCAATGTCATTCTCTTTCGCGAGCTTCTGAATGAATGCTACGGCCTTTCTCGTTTTTGACCAGTCTGCAGGTATCCCCTCGACCCTGTTCAAGGAATCGAGCGATCGCTGTCCCAGAATGCCGTCTTCAGGGCCTGCATCCAGCCCCCTGGCATTCAATTGGGCCTGGACAAACCTAATCGTCTCCTTTTTCATGGCTTCTCCCGGGTCTCCTTAAGTGGCGCGAGGTGTCGCCCCGGACCTTAATCATTTGTTTGCAGACGCACTCCTCTTTTCCATAGTTCCCTTCAAAAAAAGAGTAATCAAGATCTGATGACGGAGTCTCTATCCTGTTTATACGCTTGATGCATCCGTTGAAACACACAGATCTCCGGGCGGTTTCTCGAAGACATCAAGGGCAATTGTCTCCCCAAGCTTTCGATAAGACTCGAATTGGGCTTCATCAAAAAACTGGTCGGCTGTGGTTTGGTCTGGAAAGCTATGATTTTTATTCCTGTATGCCAGCAGATCCTTTGCTGCCTTTTTAGTGATCGCTGACTTGATATATATCAGCTTGCCCTTGGTACCTGCCGGATCTGTGCTGGGATAAAGTATGTCGCCTATGGCATAACATCTCTCGCTCAACCCAGTTTCGGGGTCAGGCCGCAATCCATCCAAATTGATGGTGATATTGACCCCGAGATCAATCCTCGCCTTTCTGATGACATTGGCGAGATCATTCATTGAAAAACCAGGATCGGCCGTGGCATCTGAAGCAATGATAACTCTGCAACGCCTCTTTAAAAGAGGGTAGACCCCGAGATTCTCATGATGTCCGCCGTCTGAAAGGTTCAGCAATATATTGCTTTCTTTGTTCCACCCCAGCAACTCTTTGATGAGATAAACCGGCCAGAGTACTGTTTTATTTATACGGGTGATGTTTGGGTTAGGGTTAGGCATCCAGCGATTCAACCTAACATTCAAAAGCGTTAGTAAAAATCTGAGAGCCTTATTGGTCGCGTTTCCCATCTGAGGACTAGCTGCTGCACCCGATATGGCCATGGCCGTGGCTAGGCGTGTTTTTCCCCCGTTATACTTTTCTGTCTCTCTATATCCGGTGACTTCCGCGCCCACATAATTCTTTGAAAAAAGAAAAAGGTCAGCGCCTCGGCCCCGCAGATAGCGGTCAGTGCTGGCCGGTACATTCAGGGTGGTATTTATAAGATGGTATGGGGCACCATTTTTCTTTTCATGTAATTGGGACAACCGAAGGGTTTCGTTGGATACAACCCTTTTATCCGAATTTTTGCCCGTGTCGACTTTTATGATATAGGCCTCACTCAGGCGGTCCCGATAAAAATGGTGAAGGGATGTTCGATTGATATCGATGAGCAGGCTCAAGATAAACAATAGCACCGCGACAGAAAGCGTTATGAAACGCCATTGTTCATTGTAAGCTTCGAATGTTGCCAGGCATTGAAGCATCCAGGCAAAAAGGATGGGTAACAGAAGAATCCATCCTATCCTGAAAAAAACCTTCAGGACCTTATTCAAACCTTCATTTTTGCTTTTGATGAGTCCTGCGAGCAGTCCCAATGCAGAACCGATCGATATGCCGGAAATAATGTTCACAACCCAGGCCTTGACGTCGGCCCAGTTAATGGCAAGGAGTGTTACAAGTCCCGTCCCCACCGATATGACCAAAATGCCTGCCAAAACACCATTTATGTTTTGCACTATAGTTCGGCTTTTGATGTCGAGATCCCGCCAGAGAGTAGCTCCACATCCTCGGATAACAACCATCAGGCCAAGGATGCACAGGGAAACAATAAAGCAGATGTTCTTGAAATTCGTGGGCCAGCCCTCGATATGAGCCAAAACATAAAAGCCCCACCCAAAAAAGATCAGAAGAGAAATAGGGAAAAAATTACTAAGAATCAGGCCTGTCAAAAATGTTCCGAGCATTCGAGTATATTCCAGAAAGGTACCTTTCACCGCCAGAAAATTTCCGTGTTCACGCAGATGTTTCACTGTCTTTCGTTCATCTGGTTTAATCTTACGTTGGAAACGAAAAGGGAATTTCTCCTCTTCAACTGAAAACCCGGTATCATCCAGCAAGGAACTCAGACATGCCCCAATATATCCACCTCCTGATACAGTGGACAAGAAATCGCAGCAGCGAAGCACCCCCCTGCGAGCCAAACCCTGCAACACTCCCAGATTGAACGTGGCCGAACGAATACCACCACCGGATAATGCCAGACCGATCAATTCGCTCTTTGCGCTCGGCCTGATCGGTGTTTGCGGCGCAACCCTGCTTGGATCTTGGGACACTGCTTCAGTGCCATCAAGCAGTTTGCTGCTCAGCCGTTTATGTTCCGCGATGACAGGCTGAGGATCCAAATTGACATCATTTCGCCGCTTTTTAATGTAATTCAACTCAGAAAGGAAAACCTCAGCGAACAAATTCGTAAATCCGTTCCCCTTATCTAACAACGCCATGAGCCTCCCCTCCTTACAAATAGATTGAAAATTACCGCAACCTTTTCAATATTTGCCGATGATTCAAAACCAACCTTTTCCGGTTCTGCGGCAGGCTTGGCACTAGGTCAACGTCAAAATCCGCGCACCGTGAAAAGCCAACCCTATATTCAGCTTTGTATTTTGGACAAAACATAATTATTCGACAGTCGGCGTCTGCGCCTTGCTATAACGAGTCCGAAAAAGCGTCGGTGTTACGAACTTTCGTTCTTTATTATTTTGAGACGAAACAATGAAATTCCGCCAAAAACAAAATACAGTCCAAACACGATAGCAAAAGGTTTAAGAAAATACTGATCCCATTCGATTCCAAATAGACCACCGGCTGCCATGGGAATACCGGACAATAGAATAATTACAGCCATTACCCATCTAATAATTTTAATTCCTTTGTAAGTAAAAAAGGCTAATACCGCATAAGTGAAGAAAGACAAAAGTTTTAGAATTAAATGCTGCTGATACGGCAACGATTGAATATTTCCGGAATCTTTATCGACAACGAAACTAATCAAACCAAATAGGAAAAAGGCCAAAAATGTGCACAGAATCGTTCTTTGATCTGAAATAAATATGAATATCTTTTTAATCATTTATCAAAATTATCGACTTTTGGGACAAGCAGCAGTTTAGAGATGTCTCCTATATCCGATCTTTATCTTGTATCCTTTTTTCCAATTGAGGCCGATTGACAAATCGAAAATGGGAAAGGAGACTAATTTCGTTTTTGTCCTCCGCGTCTCTTAATTTGATAAGATAAAAACAGACCAAAGATTAAACCTCCCATGATGGCGAAGAAAAGAAGTGCCCCGATGGTCACTGTCACCTCAAGAGACCTTGAATACAAGTAAAATAATAAGCAAATGACAAGTCCAACGGCGAAATGAATTATAGACCCCTTAATCACCGGCATATAGGAATATGTTTTTACACGTTTTAGTTTCCCATCCTGTATCCTCCATTCGATGATCAAAACGAAAAAGATTGCACAAAATAATAAGACAATGACAATTATACCTTTCCAAGGAAACATTTGCGATCCAGGAAAAATCTTGAAGTTGTATTGTTGTCAATCTAAAGAGCTTATCAGAGGCTGTTAGGAGCTTAGTCCCCTGTCTCTTGAAGCTGTGAAATGAGTTTGGTGAATAATGCCCTTTTTGCCCCCAAAAAGTTAAATATAGGCGCTAAATAGGGGTGTATTTATATTTGTTGTTTAATAGTTTTATATAGTTACCGTGGCCCGACCCCCTTCCACCTTCCAATCATGGGGTCAGATCTGCTCTTGGCATTTCCCCAATTAATTCTTCAGGGTTTTAAAACTTTTTTGTTTTCATATATTTAATCATCTCAGCTTTTAACACCTTGTCAAAACTGCTGATTTTGCATCAAGGGTCAAGAGTACACTTGAACCCATTTCCAATTTATAGATAGTTAGCTCGGCCCCTTTTCAAAGGATTGTTCCCTTCTCATTTCCCCTTTCCGTGCTTCAACCCCCAAATCATTAGTCATTTTGTGAGGTCGCAAGTGATATCTGGAATTTTGGTATCATTGAAACCGAAAATACCCAGCCATAACTTAAACATGGATTTATTTTTCGTTTTGTCTATTTGCTTCAGACAGGCCAACATCTCCTTCGTTTTTTTTCGCTCTTCGCTGTTTTTCCAGCCCATAAAATCATTGTTCAGGTGGACGTAAGCCGTACGTAGGTTAAGATAAACGGCTAGTTCCGTAATTACCAGATATAAGACTACAGGGTTGTCCCCTTTTGCGGCGGCCATTCGGGCATTACGGATGTAATAAAGCGCATGTTCGTTTCCAGGACCGACGAGGCTGTCCTTTACCTCGTCGAATTTTGCTTTGTCGGGGTTCAAAATCTCAGGGATTTTTGCAAATGCCTGGTCATTCATAATGAAGCCCGGCATAGCCTCCAGCAGGAAGCTGTCGCGCGTTCGTTTCGTGGCGTCTTCCCGAACCGCCTTATTAGACAGCCTTTTGGCTCTGGTCAGCAAACTGCCGATTCCCCCATAGCGTTTGAGACGCAGGAGACACATGGCCTCGAGTGCCAGTTTGTCTCCGAGCATACCGTTTTGCCGAAGCTCGGCTTCCTCGTTTTCGGTGATGGACTGAAGTATCGACAGGCTTTCTTCATAGGCGGCATTTACTCCGGTCAGATTGTTCATAACGCTGGCTGTCTTAGTGTCGCCATCCGGTATAGGAAGTTCATCCGCCAGAGACTGACGCAACTTGATCCCATTTTCCATACGAGCTGCATCGTTGAAAAGGATTCGGGCCTCCCGGTATTTGTTGATGACACAGCTACTGATGACGGCCAAAAGAATGGTAGCCAGTAGGAGATATGGCACCACCCGTGCAGGCCGATTTCGATGTGCAATTTTCATTTCCAACCTCCTTTCACATGGGTCACTACACAGCATAAGCACACCCTAGCTGTACAGACCAATCAGCTATTCAGTGCTTCTGAAAGTTCCACTTCGATGCGTTCGAGGTCAAGCGATTTTCCTGCAGAAATGTTCCTTACTTTGTTTTCCAGAACGGATCGCAGCTTTTCGACAGTCGCGTGATCTAAATGATCATGTTTGGCAAGCGCAAGCAGCCCCGAACGGAACACGGTTACCAGCGCTTCGGTGCGCAAGATTTGCCATTGGACCTTCTGGTTTTCCGCGCTTGTATCCAAAATCACGCTCAATATGGTTCCAGCTGCGGCTGCAATCAGGGGTTCCTTGATTATTTCAGCTTTCTCGACAAACTCTATACGCATGGCCGCTGCAACAATCGCAGATTCCAGCATCATTAAAACAACATCGGTACTTAGTCTTCGGTCGCCTCGCTCCCTGATGACTTTCAAAGTGGACCCCAGGGCTGCTTCGAGGGTCTTATCCAACTCAGCAGCTTTCATAAGCAGCCAGCTAGGATTGTTGGCAAGCTCATCTAGAACCGTTTCCGTCACGAGGAGCATTTCGTCCCCAGTAAACAAGGGCTGCCACTGGCCTTGCTGTGGCTTGCGTGATAGAATGGCGATTGTTTTTTTTGCGGCAGTGACAAGGAGGTGGTTTTCGGGGGCCGAAGGGTCTTCTATGTATTTGGCCCATATAAGATCCATATGTAGGCCGCTTTTCTCTAAAACGATCCTAAACAGTTCGGGCATCATTTCAATTGTTAGGCGTTCTTTAGTCTGGCTGAGGGATCGGGCAATGTCAATGACGAGCGGATTGAGTGTGTCGGTGCCGGCTATTCCGATGAGGTTCGGGTTTTCAGCTACGGCGGCAAAGGCAGCTTTGACCATGGTGTCGATGCCTTCATGACCAATTATCCGGTGAAGGGTAAGGTCCCCCTCGGCGACTGCTAAGTCCAGAAATGCGCTCCCCACCTTTTCGATTGCAACAGCATAATTTTTGCCATGCTCGCTGTCGTATTCGTCTATTTCGCCTGCGATTAGTCCTAAATAGCGGCTTGGATTTTTGACGACTTCCCCGCCAGCACTTGAAAGGACGCTGGCAAAAATAATTTCAGCCCAATTTTTCAAATCGCGCTTCTTTTTCTCATCCTCACCTATCTCTTCTAAGCGGGCCTTGACATCCTTGGAAAGCGCAAAGGTTGTAACGTGCACCAGACGCTCTATATTAGGGTCACTGGCTATTAGTTCCGGATGTGTGGATACAGTTTCAAGAGTGGCGATTAGAAATCGTTCCCCAAGGTCGGTAAGCCACCCTTGGTCATATTCCAATTCGGCAAAGGGAATTTTATCGAGGGCCAGGATGAAAGCCTTAAACACCTTGCCGTGGCGAGAATTCTCGTTCAGGGCTCCCGGCACCGTGGCAAAATAGTCCACCCCCACCTCCACCAATGTTCCAGCCAGGATATGGAAGAGCTTACGATTCTGCCTGGCGATTTCCCCCCGTTCGTATTGCCTTACGGTGAGAAGCGCATTCCAGGCGTCCATTTCTATGACTGTCCCATCAGTGAGTTCGATCTGTCCGTGGGGTCCCTCTAAGGTGCTGTTTAGGGCTTTGTGTTCGCGGTAGATCGTCAGAAGTTCCTCACTCTCCGGCTGTGAAATTTCGCTATTTAAAAATTTTTGATAAAGCTGAACGAGACGAGAACCTTCAACCAAATATACCGCACCCTTGCCATCAACGCTGTAGTAGTCGCCTACTGAACCAAGGTTCGGACTATAGAAGGTGTCAGGCAATGGAAAAGTCAGTGCACCCTGCCGAGTACTGGTAATAAAACCTTTCTTAGCAATCGCAGCCAGTTTGATTCCCGCCCGGACTGCCAACATTATCAATTCAACAGATGGCATAGCAAACCTCCTTTGCATCAAAATTCATGCAGCAAACAACCCTTTCAAACAAATTTTAATGTGGGATTAATGAAGGCTGGATCTTAATTGTTTACTTTTAAGCCGAATAATAAAAATCCGACCTCATTTTTTACCACAACTAGGTACCTTAGCGTGTTGCCCTAAACATGGGTTTTTAACGTTTGTTCATTAATGGTTTTAACTATTTAGCGTCGTCCGACCCTCTTCCTATCCCTTCCTGATGTCGACCCCCTTCCTGATGTTAATAGGCCTGCGGCTTTTTTTCCGCATGCCCTTGTTAAACCTGTGATGTTAGCGTATTTCATATGCGTAGTTTCTTACTTGCACGGGGGTTCCTTTTAGGTTCAAAATGAGTGAAATAGCTTTAAATCCCCATCTTATGAAAGCTTTCTCAGACCCTCGTACACTTGCGGACAAAAGTATGCAATATATCCCTCTCGACTTCAGGTAATCGACTACGTACAAAAATAATTCATTTGCGTAAGTGATAAGCTGTTCCCCATTTTCCTTGTATGAGGGTTTTCCTCTATAGTCTTTTAAGAACGCGTATGATGTAAGTATCGCGTACTGAGAATCTAAATTAGAACTTTTCTCAATATACGACGCCAATAAATTTGCGTAAGGATATTCTTGTTCTGCAAAAGAACATCTGCAAACACCAACTAACTGATCAATATCAAACATTCCAAAAAGAGTTGAGTTCCTATCATATCTATCAATACTCAACATTCTACTTTTGGCGTCTACTTTCAAAGGCCAACCATACTCTTCAACGAATACTCTGTATTTGAGATAAAGATACTTCTTAATATTCTTCTGATCTGAAAAATTGAAAACAACAATATTCATGCTCTACAATTCCCATACTTGGATTCTAATTTTACCGTAGGTTTTTAACGGGCCCACATAGGCCCCGCCTTCCGGTTCAAGCTCAACACTGAAACTACCTCCAGGCCGAGGGAAAAAATGACCTGCGCTTGAAAGTGCCGACATCCTTTGCGTAAAATTCAGCTGTAAAACTATTTTGGTTTTTTCCCTTTTCTTCTGTCCTTCGAATTCAAGTACGGTTGGAATTTGTTGTCCATCTGGAAATGCATATACGACGATTCCTTCCATTTTGTCACCCGTAGTCGACGCCCACATATACCCATTTCCTGTTTTGTTTGCGCTTCCCTTCATTCTTGTATACTTCTTCATTAAGTCTAGAGCATGACGAACTTTGCTTGGAGATTCTTTATATGAATTTCTATAAATATTTACATATTCTGTTTGCTCATCATTCATAAATTTTGCGTAATATTCCATCCAGTGAGTTGAGCCTATGCGTGAAAAATTTTTTATTTCCCTATACTTATCAACATAGGCAGAAAATCGTAAAAATGACTCCATTTCACCGTCCTCAATGAATGGCACTACCAGCGCTTTATCTTCTTCGGAAAGATTATTTAACCAAGAAGTAGAGATGTCTCCATATGATATTTCAAAGCGATACTTCTCAGATACATCAAATTTTAGTTGAGGAAGGGTTTTGTAAACACCAATAAATGCACCTGCCAATTCAACAATAAGAGAGGCTACGAGTATCTTTGTTGTAGCAGTCGGCACGTTGGCAAACGGGCCTATCTTGGCCATACTAAGAATTGTGGCAACAAAAGTGATCACAATAATTGCGATCACCGCAAAATGATAGGAATAAATCAATGTCTCCATAATAACTCCTTGTATTCTTATTCCCTAACGCCGAGTTAAGAGGACGGCGTAGAGCAATCACTGAAACGATTGGTTATAATTTTGATCATTTATCATTATGAGACTAATCAGCAAAATTATATTTATCACAATATTCTGCTTGAGTTTTGTCATAGCCGGACCTTCCTTGGCTAGCCAAGACATTAGAAGTTTCGTTCCCGTAATACATAAAACAGAAAGTAGTTTCATGGCGAATATCATAAATATCTTCATAGGTGATTTTACCGAAAACGTATATTCTTTTATCTCCGGAGTTTATTTGTTTAATTTCATCATCAGTAAGAACTCTATATTCCCTATAAATGACATCATCAGCACCAGTATTAGGGCCAAGAGTCATATACCCTGGTTCTCTTTTAAGCCTACCGAGTTTTTCAAAACTATTGGGAATGTCTTTGCTAAGAACATTTATTCCTACTTCTCTACTTACTTTGTTAGCAAATGTGTGGCCACCATTTCTTACGGTAAGATACCCTTGTGTGGGGTTTTCGCCAAGATGGTAGAGAGTGTTTGGAGAAGCGTAAACATAAGCCCGAAGCTGTTTTTGAGCAGTATCTTTTGCAATGGTTAATTGCCAATAAGCGAAACCGGCAGAAGTGATAGAGACAATCAAAGCAATAACAGATAAAATAATGGAACGTGCTTTGCATCTATCGCTATGATCTTCTGCATGTTTTCTTTTATTGTTTATGTTTATTGTCCCAGATTTAGATATGGATTCTTCTTTGTTATGTGTAGGGGGATTATCGCATTTATTGTTTGCAGGAGTGTTTTGATTCATATTTGGCTCCTTGCTTTTTAAATTATAACCAGTAATTCTATAGTTTCCTTATTATTTTCAAATAAATTATCTTACGCCTATAAAAAAGGGAATTTAAACTTTTCCCAACTACATAACCCCAACCCTCGATTGCCGCCGCGTATCCTTAAGGCGAAGCCGGTTCCACTGCTTGATCTCTGATTGCACAGTGCAATCTTTTCGGCTTTCTATTGCAACGGTGCCTTCCTTACTCTGCTTTTTCCCTAGCCGCTGATTATCCCAAGACAGGTTCAGATTGTTCTGGAGCATCTTTAGAATCCACAGATCCTGGAAGACTATTGTGCCATGTGGGACTGGTCGGACGCTTGTATTAGAATCATTTTGAAAGTTGAGAGGGGTAGGGCGGTCCATACAGTCTGTGGGACTGATCAGAAGCAAATGCGGCCGAAGATATTTGATGGAAGAAGTTTTCATTGACGCCGTCCTGAAAATCTTCCCAGCCTTTATATCGGGTTGGTTGGATTGGGTAGGTTAAATGGACTTTTCAACGCGTTTATATCTTTTCCCTGAAACAATTATTAAAAAGCAACATTCATGCCATAAAGTGGGTTCAGTCAAATCAACAGGTTAGATCAACTATACCTTTGGGGATGCACAATATTTTGTGCAAGCGTGCCCTGTTTTTTGTGCATGATCCTCAAATCGGCTTTTTTCAGAACACCGATGGTATTTTCTAAAATAAATTGAAGAAAGGGGACCGGCAATAAATAAGCCCCGTATCTTATAGAAATAAAACAACTATTTCCTTTTTCTACCCTTCAGGTTTGTCTTTTTCTTAAGGTTTAAAGCAATCCATGATGTGAGGATAGTAAGTTGACAGGATGCACAATTTTTTGTGCATCTTCCCTCCCTTTTCAATCAATCAATTTCCCTAACTGACTGAAAAGACGTTATTTTAGCCGTTCAAATCAATCGGCATGCATTCTTCTGTAAATCAGTATGTGATTATTTTGCACACGTGCCTAAGAGTCATTTTGCAGAGACCTCTTATATGGGCGGAAGGAGAAGGGCGACTCACTGTTTTGGCGTGGTATGGGGGTCGTTATCTGCACGGCACGCGATAAATTGGATGGTAAATTCAGATTTAAAACTGAGGTTTGTGGAGCCACAAACCGTGCGCATATTTCTTTTAAGAAGAAGCGATAAGGAAATACATTTCATGCTGGTGTAAAGTATAATATTTGTAACCGGACGTCATGTCAGATATAATCCGGCGAACCGTTATGGCAAGCACATGAAAAAATCCTTAATCACTGAAAACGATAGGTTTATTTGGAGAATCATAAGCGGCGCTCTTCCAATCTACTCAGTAGACTTTATTTGGAAGTCATAACCTGACGCTTCACTGGTCCGGCAATCGACTGGAGTTGCTAATTGTAACCCCCGTCCTTCCTGCCATCACCCCCATTCAGGCAAAAAATATACACACACAAAATCCTTCATCGGCCTTATCCTTGACACCCAATTCCTAATCCCATACAGTCAAACTCCTGAATCTGTTACAAAATATGTATAATTTTCCCAAATCAGATATCTAAAACCCTGCGAAAAGGAGGTTTGAGTATTTATATGGATGAAAAAAAGCACTGGAAGATCTTCGTATACTCTTGTTTCGGGGGATGTGCTACCGGAGTTTCAGCATCAAAGGCCCTGATCAGAATATGGGAAGAAAATGCTGAAGATGTAAAGATCGCGTGCTTACCGGCAGCCATTTTCCCAGGCAAGCGTAAAGAAATGATAAGATCATCGGACAAACGGTTGTTAGTGGATGCCTGCAGTCTGAAATGCGGGCAGAAGCTTCTAGAAAAAGAGGGAGTGCCAATAGACCGCTATATAGAGGTTACATCACAGCTCGGCATAAAGAAAGTAAAAGAACTGCCGTCAAAAGAAATGGAAGAGCAGGTTTATAATGCTATTAATAAAGAAGTACAGGAATTTCTAAGCGGGGGTCTTTAGCTGCACCCTCATATGCTACCATTCCATTAATCAAGGCAAACGAGGACGGTATAGTCTCCTCCATTTTCCAGTCCGATGAATCATCCAAAGAGTGCATCAAAAGTTGGCGAGGTTTATGAGCAGTGCATTTGATCCGGAACAATAGGTTACAAAAACAAGTCTCTTGCAGAAAAAACCATCCTCCTGCTTTCCACTACGTTAAGATACTGATGATCACTGCTGGGTAACGATTACTGCTATTAGTTCCTGGTTCGGAAAATCCTCTTACTGGATTCCGGCTTGGCCGTCATCCCGGACCATGATCCGGGACGGAATGACGCCAAAAGGGAATTCTTGACTTTTTACGAGGGTGTTATGCTTTACATTATAGAAATACATTTCTAATTTGCAGGAAGTTATTTTGGTGCCCGCCGGGGAAAGGCAAATAATAAACCACTTTCTTATGGAATATGATGGTAAATAAGGTGTTGATTTTCTATCTTGCGAAGAAAAGGAGGAAAATTATAAAGAGATGACGGTAATCAGAAGACAGATATCAGAGCAGGCAGGTTCTTCATTGGCCATGCCTTTTTTATATCACCTATTAACAACTTAGCATCTTCATCAGGGTAAATTGTTACTCAACAGCGGATTGAAAGGCTACTTCCAATCTTTTTGATATTCCTACCACGTCCGGGAATCGACTTGTTTTACCATTTGCCTTAAGTGTATTTATTTTTCCTGTTCTATTATTTTCCGTATATACAAAATACAGACTCTCTACCTCTCCTCCGTCCAAATCGAAAGTGAAGACGGCCTTCCCCGCGTAGGTTGACAAATTCAGCGTGCCATTCAGTTTTAAATCTATTGTACCGCTTAGGACATACCCCGAATTAACGGATTTGAAATTTGTAAATGTCCATTTTATATTCATTCTTTGATAGTTTGGGTTAACGAGTGTAGCGACACATTCGATTAAGATATCCTTCTCCTCGCTCTCGATTGAGAATGAAGATGTATTACCGTCTAAACCATCTAAAACATCTTGTGTTTCAATAGGGATTGCCTCTATCCCTTGCGCAATCACATCTATAGCCTGCTGAATATCCTCTTGAGAAGGGCCACAACCTGAGGCAAAAACCAATAGGATCATAGCAATGAAAATAGTTTTTTTCATCATCAAATCTCCTTTTCATTCCCTCTGCCGGTCACATAATAACAAGCGCCAGGGCATTCTATTCGAAAGGTTCCAACCATGGGATCTAAACTAAATATCCGAACCATGTCCCGCTGTCAATAGTTAACGGGCTGTTGCTCAAACTGGGTTTGAAATGAAAAATAGGACAGGCGCTTTATTCCTTTCGAATGAAAAAAAGGTGAAGACAAGTGATAAATCCCTTTCTTATGGAATATGCTGTCGAATAGGCGTTGATTTTCTATCCTGCAAAAAAGTAAGAAGATGTTCAGGAAATCTCTCCTGCCGTTAAGGTTCAGCTTTCTGCCGATAAAACCAGATCGTATTGATCCCCTAAATCAGTTCAAAGCAATAAAGCGCCTGCTACCCTTCATCGTTTTTGGAATCGAAATCATATGATACTTGCAATCCCTTGTCATATTGCATAAACTCCGGAAATCATAAACACACGGCGCCCTTTTCCATAATCCTATGACAAGATTTCCAATCATCAGCGGACAAAATCCCTTGATTCTGGCCTCAGCCTCTCCACGGAGAAAGAGACTGCTGACCCAGGCCGGCATCCCTTTTCGGTCTGTGACAAGCAAGGCAAGCGAGGAGGGTATCACAGGTGATCCCGCACAAATGTCCCGTGTTCTGGCTGAGAAAAAGGCGGCCCATGTTTGCGCCGAAACCGGGGCCTCCTGGATTTTGGGGGCCGACACGATTGTAGCGGTTGATAACAGGGTGTTAGGCAAGCCGGAGGACAGTCAAAAGGCAAGGGAAATGCTCCTGTTGCTGAGCGGAAAAGAGCACCGGGTCATCACCGGGTTCTGCATCCTGGATCCTTCAGCCGCGGTGGCCCATTCCGAGGCAGTCACGACCCTTGTTCAATTCAAACAGCTTTCCGAACAGGAGATAGAGGGTTACATTCGTACCGGCGAGCCGTTTGGTAAGGCGGGGAGCTATGCCATTCAGGGTGTGGGCTCCTTTATGGTGGAGGCCATAAACGGATCATACACCAATGTGGTAGGTCTGCCCTTGTGTGCCGTGATAAAGGCCCTTGTTTCAGTCGGGGGTCTTGAATGTTTCCCTCTGGCGGAAGATCTCCGACAGGATCACTCCGGCGGCCACTGAAACATTCAGGGATTCCATGTGGCCCGGAGCGGGAATCCCGATGACCTGGTGACAGCGCTTTCGAATCGTCCGGCTCATACCCTTCTGCTCGTTTCCCAGAATCAGGACCACGTCCCGATCCCAGTCGCACTGATAAACGGAATCGGAACTTTCACCGGACGCACCCACTATCCAGAACCCCTTTTTTTCCAGGAGATCAAGAGCCCTTCCAAGGTTCACTACCCTGGTTATGGGAAGGTACGCACAGGCACCCGAGGAACGTTTGAGTACATTGGCCGTCACCCTGGCTGAGCGGTCCTTTGGAAGGATCAGACCGTGCGCGGAAAAAAAGGCTGCGGTCCGGATCATGGCACCTAAATTCCCCTCGTCCGTGATGTGATCCGCGGCAATGAGAAGGGCTCTGCCCTGATCCTGCATGGAAATGTCCGTGACCTTATTAAAATCAGAGTATGTGAATTCTTCAGCCAGGGCCACAACACCCTGGTGGGCCATGCCCGGCATGAGACGCGACAGTTCGGCGGCCTTTTTGAAACGAACCGGGATACCCTTTTTGCCGGCAGTTTTTAGAATTTCCTCGGTTCTGGCCGATTTCTTTCCCTCTGCGATCAAAATTTGAAGGATAGTAACCCGTCCCTGAATGAGGGTCTCCCTGACCGCGTGAAAACCGGGAATAAGATAAGATGTTTTTTCCGAAATGAGATCACCCCCCCTAAATGCTAGGATCTGGCCGCGCTTTTACTTCAGGGTTCAAGGTTCACGGTTAAAGCGCCCTGACTGTTTGATATCAAAAGTATGATGCCTCAACAGGGACGATACGCACGTTTAACCCAATGGGTGAAAGAGGCTCATATGAATATTGTGCTATAAAGTGTGGCATGTCAATAGTTTATAACCTCAAACAGTTAACCTGAGCAGTTACAATGCACTTTACGCAACAGCGCAAGTATTCAACCGTCTTATTTTCCCGCCCCTTGTAATGCTTGACATTCAATCGATTCTCTCTTATATTTAATTCATATATAAAAATTAGTCCGATCTTAACAAACCTTCCATCTTTTAAGCTCGGCCTCGTTCACTCCCAACTCCCAATTCACCCAAAGAACCTATATAACAGGGAAGAAGACTATCATGAAAATATTGTTAATATACCCGGAATATCCGGTTACTTTCTGGGGCTTTAATTATGTCCTGAAGTTTATCTCCAAAAAAGCCGCCTACCCGCCTTTGGGTCTGCTGACGGTTGCAGCCATGCTTCCGAAAGACTGGGACCTTCGCCTGGTGGATTTGAATGTAGAAAAGCTCACGGACGAAGGGATTGAGTGGGCCGATTATGTGATGATCAGCGCCATGGTCATACAAAAAGATTCCGTGCAGGAAGTGCTGGAAAGATGCCGTCATCTGGGAACCAAAGTAATTGCCGGCGGGCCTCTTTTCAATAGCGCGACGGAAGACTACCTCGACCTTGTGGACCACCTGATCCTTAAGGAGGCGGAAATTACCTTGCCCCCTTTCCTGGCCGATCTGGAAAAGGGAACCCCGAAAAAGATATACAAAACAAATGACTTCCCCGAACTGCATTTGACACCTCTGCCCCGCTGGGACCTCATTAAGGTAGAGAAGTATGCCTCGGTTATGATCCAGTGTTCACGCGGCTGCCCCTTTAATTGTGAGTTTTGTGATATCACCAACCTTTACGGCCACAAACCCCGGGTGAAGGACGCGGATCAATTTATTGCCGAATTGAAAATCCTTTATGACATGGGCTGGCGCGGCAATGTTTTCATCGTTGATGACAACTTTATCGGTAATAAGGGAAAAATCAAAAAGATACTGCCGGCCGTGACCGAATGGATGAGGGAACATGGGAATCCCTTTTCTTTTCTTACGGAAGCATCCATAAATCTTGCCGATGATGACGAGCTGATCGAGCTGATGATCGAGGCCGGTTTTGACACGGTCTTTATCGGCCTGGAGACACCCAACGAAGACAGCCTCAAGGAGTGCTGTAAAAATCAGAATTGCGGTCGCGACTTGACCTCGGCCATTCGAAAACTCCAGAGGACCGGTTTCCAGGTCCTGGGAGGCTATATCGTGGGGTTTGACAATGATGATGAGGGAATCTTCTCACGTCAGATCCGGTTTATTCAGGAAACCGGTGTTGTCACCGCAATGGTAGGCCTGCTGAACGCCATGCCGAAGACCAGGCTCTGGCAGCGGCTCAAGGCTGAAAACCGGCTCCGTTCAAATGCCTCTGGAGAAAACACGGATGGCACAATAAACTTTATTCCCAATATGGACATGGATAAACTCATCCAGGGCTATCGCAAGATCGTCAGGACGATTTACAGCCCGCGTCACTTCTATCAGAGGGTCTGTACGTTTCTCAATCAATATCAACCCCGCAGGAAGAGCAAGATTAAAGCCCATGATATAAAGGCATTCGTAAAGTCCATTTTTTATTTAGGTATTTTGGGAAACGGCCCGTCCCAGTGGTATTACTGGAAAATGATTGTCAAATCATTTTTCTGTTATCGAAAATCATTTGCACAGGCCATGACTCTGATGGTCTACGGTTATCACTTTCGAAAAGTTTCCAGGAGGGTTTGAACAGTCGCCTGCCGGGCCGTACGGCGTCGTTCTGCTATGATAATGGACTGAGCCTCGGTTATGGCCTTTTCCAGATCATCATTGATGATGATGTAGTCATACCACAGACAGTTATCCATATCGTTTAGTGCCTTTTCCATTCTCTTTTTTATAACGTCTTCGTTATCCGTGCCCCGGCCCTTCAGCCTCTTTTTTAGAATCTCTAAAGACGGGGGCAGCACGTAGATAAGCACGCTGTCTTCAAAATGCTTCCTTATGTTTCTCGCACCCTGGCTGTCCACGTCCAGAAGGACGTCTACCCCCGAACCGGTTTGCCCCTCGAGACTTGAAAAAGATGTCCCGTAAAAATCATCATAGACCTTGGCCCACTCCACAAAGGCCCCGGCCTTTATCATCCTTTTGAAGGTCCCGGCGTCCACGAAGTGATATTCGATCCCGCTTTTTTCCTTGCCCCTGGGCCTGCGGCTGGTATGGGAGATGGAATATACCAACCCTTCGGTTCGACGTGAAAGGGCATTCACGATGGTTGACTTCCCGGCGCCCGATGGCCCGGAAATCACAAAAAGTTGAGCGGGCATGTTTGACAACCTCGTAGAAAGGCGCTTTACTCCTTTTTCAGTCTTCTATATCTTCCCTGGGTACTGAACATTCAGGATTGAATCTCTGTGCAATTTTTTCAGAACTAACGGCGGACAATATTACATGATTGCTGTCAGTTATAAGGACAGATCTGGTACGTCTGCCCTGTGTGGCATCGATCAGCCTTTTTTCCTCTCGTGCCTCATCACGCAGACGCTTCATGGGGGCGGCGTTTGGGGAGATGATGGCCACGACACGTCTTGAAATGACCGAATTTCCAAAACCGATATTAACAAGCTTGGGACTCATGGACAAAGCTCCTTTCATTTATTCTACATTTTGAACCTGTTCTCTCAGCTTTTCCACTTCAGCCTTCATTTCTACGACAACCTTTGAAATAAAGGTATCAGATGCCTTTGAGCCAATCGTGTTTACTTCCCTGTTCATCTCCTGAATCAAAAAATCCAGTCTTCGACCCACGGCGTCGTCCAGGGAAATGTATTCTCGAAATTGTTTCAGATGGCTTCTTAGTCGTACTATTTCCTCTGTGATGTCGGATTTTTCTGCAAACAGGGCCACCTCCTGGGCAAGCCGGGCCTCGTCTATTGCAACACCCTTAAGCATCCTCTCGATATTGTCTTTCAGCCTCTTGCGGTATTCTTCAACCAGGTCAGGGGCCCGTTTCTCAACCTCATGAACATGCTTTTCCAATATATCAAGCCTCATCACAAAATCGGCCTCAATCGCCTCGCCCTCCTTGATTTTCATCGCATCAAGGGAATCAAGTGCCTGCCTCAAGACCTCCTGGAAACCGGGCTTTACCTTGTCCACTTCCACTGTTTCAGGTCTAAAAAGTATAACATCCCTCATCTGGCACAGGGATTCGATTCGGATTTTATGATCAAGCCCGAACTGCTCGGCCAATTGATTGAATATTTTGAAATAGGAATTGACTAAGGGTTCATTGAGCTCAAGACTGTATGAGTTTTCCTCGCTGCCATGTTCCATTTGTATGGAAGCCTCAATGCGTCCTCTTTTGATTCCTGCCGAGATAATAGACCTAAGTTCTTTATCAAGGACTTGAAAATTTTTGGAAATTCGGAGTATAATATCCCGATATCGGTTGTTGACAGTCTTTATCTCCGAAATAAAAGGCGTGTCCCCTAATGTGTACTCGGCCCTTCCGTATGCCGTCATACTCTTAATCAAGACGTTTCATCTCCTTTATCTGATTCATGTATTGCATCCTCACCCCGTTAAACAGACCCATGATCTCAGGTTCTGCATAATCAGGGTAGGTCCACTCAAGCGGCACGAAACTCTTTCGTTTATAGACCAGCGTAAGGTCAGCATAAATCCCTTTTGACAAATAGATTCGATGTACGTAGTTCTTTCCAGTAGCCAGGACAAGCCTTTCAGGGGAAATATATCCGGGATCAATGTTGACGAGCCTGTTCCCATCCTGAAGATATTGCCGCTCAAGCTCGTTTGTCTTAAGCTTTATTTGGACAAGGTTATCGGGCTGAATCAGTTTCTCAAAAGATATAAAACGGCGGTATAACGGCCAGCCCATTTCCCTGGCATAATATTTTGTACGGTCAAAGAAGAGTTCGGGGCTGTTCCAGTCAGCTTGCCCAAATGTATTCGAGAGTTCACTGATTATCTTATCAATAAGCCCTTTCTCAGGAGAGAACAGGCTTGCAATAAGCTTAACAGGATCCGGCTCGCTTGGATTACTCATACCCTTTGATTTACTCCTGATTGACGATTGACCCTTGAAAATTTATGGAATAAACCCACAATCTTCAATCTCCAATTGTTACCCCACGGCCTTTTTTAATTCCTCTGCGTTTACGGTGGAAGTCCCGACCTCGCCTACCACAATACCGGCGGCGAAATTTGAAAGGATTGCGGCAGACCTGAGATCCAGACCGGAGGCCAGTCCTAAGGAAAGGGTGGCTATGACCGTATCTCCTGCTCCGGTCACGTCAAAGACCTTTTTGGCAACGGTCGGGATATGGGTTGTTTCTCCTCCGTTCTCAAAGAGTGTAACCCCGTCCTTGCCCTGGGTGATCAGCACGGAGCGGCAATTCAGATCATAAAGCATCTTTCTTCCTGCCCGCATCAGAGTATCTTCATCAATGATCTCAAAACCGCAATAGGTGCCTGCCTCATGATGGTTAGGGGTAATTACGTCAACCTCTTGATAATACTCAAAATTACCCGTTTTAGGGTCCACAGTAATAATTGTCGATCTTTCTGAGGCCGGGCTGACCAGATCCCTCAAACCTTTCATGAGCGGAGCGGAAATAACACCCTTGCCATAGTCTGTAACCACTATGGCATCGATCGTGTCAAGGTTTTTCCCTATAAAATCCAGAATTTTATCTATGCTTTCATGCCTGATATTGTTTTTGCTTTCCCGGTCAAAACGGACGACTTGCTGGTTGTGTGCCACTATCCTTGTTTTTATGCTCGTGGGACGGCCCGGCTCAACCACTATGCCATCGGTCTTTAATCCCATTTGTTCTATATCATTCAGAATTTGCCTTCCGGTGCGGTCCTCTCCGATTACACCGCACAGGACCGGCCTTGAACCAAGGGTCGTCATGTTGTGGATTACGTTAGCCGCTCCACCAAGAGCTTTTGTCTCGTGTTTGACCTCTACAACAGGGACCGGCGCTTCCGGGGAAATCCGGGAAACATCTCCCCATATGTACTCGTCCATGATGATATCCCCAATAACAACAACCCTTGCTCGCGAAAACCTGTCAATATATTCTTTCAGGATTCTTCCGTCGTAATTATATCCGATTGTCTCCATCATTTTCCTATTAGGATGCTTTTTTAACTTCTAATAACCGGATTTATCAGGTCAAATTTTATATCATTGAGATCTTCGATTGTCCACATAAATGAAAGGCTCTAACTATTGACTATTGACTATTGGAGATTGAAGATTTAAGGATTATATAGCCTTAGCTTAAAGAATATAATAAATTTCGTAAACCTGTTCCTGAGGGGAAATAGTAGTGAAAATCATTATCGTGGGCGCGGGAGAAGTGGGTTTTCACATCGCCAAGAGGCTTTCTGAGGAAGGCCAGGATGTGGTCGTTATCGACAGAGACACCCTGCAGATAAAAAAGATAAACGAAAGTCTCGATGTCCAGGCATTTTTGGGCTCGGGCACGAGCCCCCGGCTGCTGAAAGAGGCGGGGATTAAAGAGGCGGATTTGTTAGTGGCGGCCACGGACAGCGACGAGGTGAACCTGATCTCCTGCCTGCTGGCCCGGAATCTCAATCAATATATGCTCAAAGTGGCCCGTGTGAGAAATCAGGAATATCTGGAAGAAACAGAAATCTTCAGTGAGGATCTCCTGGGTGTTGACCGCATTATCAATCCAGAGTCGCTTATGGCTAAAAATATCCTGAACCTGATGGAGGTCCCCGGGGCCTTTGAGGTCATTGACTTTGTCGAAGGAAGGGTCAAGCTCATAGGTTTCAGGATACACAAAGACTCTCCCATTGCCGGTCGTCAGCTACTCTCCTTCGCTGGACTGGAAGAAAAACTCCTTGTGGGTGCCATTGTCCGGCAAAATCAAGTGGTGATCCCTCAGGGCAAGGATACTATTAAAGCGGATGATTTGGTCTATGTGGTCGCGAAAAATGATGACCTGGGATATTTGCCCGGTCTTCTTAATCCAGGGGAGGAAGCCTTAAAAAGGGTAATTATTGTAGGAGCCGGTCAAACCGGTACGTCCCTTGCCGAGGCACTGGACAAAACCAAGATCAACGCAAAGATTATTGATAAGGACAACGATCGATGTCTCCGCTTGGCTGAAAACCTGAAACAAGTCATCGTAATCAACGGGGACGGTACGGACAAAGGTCTTCTTAAGGAAGAAAACGTAAAGGACGTGGACTTTATGATCGCCGTCACCGGGGATGAAGAAAGCAATGTATTTATTTCTCTCCTCGGAAAGGGGCTTGGGGCCAAAAAGACCATCACACGGCTCAATAAATTGAGTTACATTCCGCTTGTTTCGGCCATCGGGATAGATACGGTAGTAAGCTCAAGGCTGTCCGCAGTGCAAGCCATTCTCCAGTATATTCGGCGCGGCAAGATTATCTCCGTGGTCCCGTTAAAGGGAGTCCATGCAGAGGCCATTGAGGCCGAGGCCCTTGAAACGTCCGAAATAGTAAACGTCCCCCTTTCAAAGGTCAAATTCCCGAAAGGTGCCATCCTTGGAACCATTGTCCGGGGAGAAGATATTATCATTCCCCATGGAGACAGCATCATCAAACCACAAGATCACCTGATTATCTTTGCTCTGCAACAGGTCGTGCCAAAGCTGGAAAAACTGCTCACCGTTAAACTGGACTATTTCTAATGCACTTCAGGATCATCACACGGTTTATTGCCATACTGTCATTTTTCCTTGGCCTGTCCATGGGGGCCCCCCTGCTGGTTTCCCTCATATATAAAGATACAAGCTCCCCTGCATTGTTTTTTTCCATGTGCACCACGACATTCATCAGCATCATCGTGTTCATCAGCACCAGGCGCGGAGACGATGTCCAACTCACCCACCGCGATGGCGTTGTGATTGTAACCCTCGGGTGGGTAATGGCCGGGTTGTTCGGTACCCTTCCTTATCTTCTTTCGGGCGCCATACCCGATTTCACAAATGCATATTTTGAATCCATGTCAGGCTTCACAACTACAGGAGCCTCAATCTTGAACAACATCGAGGCTCTGCCGGAGGGCATTCTTTTCTGGAGGAGTCTGACCCAGTGGCTCGGAGGCATGGGAATTATAGTCCTTTCCATTGCCATCCTCCCATTTCTGGGCATTGGAGGCATGCAGCTTTACAGGGCGGAAATCCCCAGCCCGGTGGTGGACAAACTAAAACCAAGGATCTCCGAGACGGCAAAGACACTGTGGAAGGTATATCTTCTCATAACTGCCGTGGAGGTTGTGCTGCTTCTTTTTGGCGGCATGTCCCTTTTCGATTCCGTGTGCCATGCCTTCTGCACCATGCCCACGGGTGGTTTTTCAACGAAAAACGCCAGCATTGCGCATTTCAACAGCGCATATTTTGATGCAATATTTATCGTGTTTATGCTCTTAGCCGGTATCAACTTCTCCCTCCATTACAGGATGCTGAAAGGGGATTTTAAAATCTTCGGCAGGGACTCGGAGTGCCGGGTGTTCCTCCTCATGGCAGTAGTGTTTACCCTGATTGTCACGGTCAATATTTACGGATCTGTATATGGTTCTATCACAGAGGCATTCCGGCAGGCCGCCTTTCATGTCAGCTCCATTATAACAACTACCGGTTTTGTTACGGCGGATTACGAGAAATGGCCGGGCTTATCCCAACTCATCCTGTTAGGCTGCATGTTCCTGGGCGGTATGGCCGGGTCCACGGGAGGCGGCATGAAGACCATGCGCATTATGCTTCTGATCCGGCACGGATATACGGAACTCTTTCGGATCATCCATCCCCATGCGGTGACTGCCGTCAAATTGGGGGGGAAAGCAGTGCCTGCCGATACACTCAGCAGTATCTGGGGTTTTTTTATTCTGTACATCGGCCTTTTCGTAGTTGCCAGCTTAATAATGGCGTCATTAGGGCTTGATATGATCTCAGCCTTTGCCTCCGTGGCGGCCTCCATCGGCAATATCGGCCCGGGCCTTGGCGTGGTTGGACCGGTCAAAAATTTTTTTGGAATTCCTCTTGCCGGAAAATGGGTCCTGATCTTTTGTATGCTCCTTGGCAGGTTGGAGATCTATACCGTGATCGTATTAATTGCCCCTGAATTCTGGCGAAAGTGATAATGAGGGGTTCGCGTAGCAATTTTTTCTTGATGCATGATGTGAAATGATTTAAATTATATCTCATTTTTTTAATCCAGGAATCCTTATTCGGAGGTAATGGAATGAAAGGGAATATAAAGTGGATTTTTTGTATAATGGTTATTGTCGGACTGGTTGCCTTGCCATTACTCATGGAAACGCCTGCCTTTGCGGACAAGCTCTCTGATACGATCCAGCAGGCCATCGGAGATGGAAAGATTGATAAGAAGGCCGAACCCGGTTTCTTAGGTATCCCGGGGGCCCCTGGTGTCAACTATATCCTGGGATTTCTATGGGCCATATGGGTCGGATGGATCTTTTC
>DAOUXC010000068.1 GCA_030666795.1 Desulfobacteraceae bacterium | reverse complement strand
TCTTTAACCGTGAACCGTGAACGTTGAACCGCTTAACCCAGGTTTAAATAATCGAAAACCAGACAGGCCATCCCATAAGAGGTTTCCAATGAAAAAAATGACCAGGAAAAAACAGACCATTGCCATTTTAACCGGTGGAGGAGACGTTCCCGGTCTTAATCCCTGCATCAAAACCTTAGTTTACAGAGGGGCAAGCGAGGGTATCAGGGTGCTGGGAATAAGGCGGGGATGGGCCGGGCTTCTGGAATACAATCCTGATGATCCCAAGTCCGCGGAGTCCTGTCTCCAGGAGATCCATCCGCAGGACGTACGCACCATTGACCGTTCGGGGGGCACCTATCTTCATACCTCCAGGACCAATCCGAGCGCGGTCAGGATAAAGGAAGCGCCTGACTTTTTAAAAAAGTCATTCAAAAAAAAAGAAGACGTGAAGGATTTCACCTCTCATGTTCTCAAAAACCTTGAACACCTGAAAATCGACGCCATTATTCCCATTGGAGGAGATGACACCCTGAGCTTTGGAGAAAGGCTCCACACGGAAGGATTTCCCGTCATTGCTATTCCCAAGACCATGGACAATGATGTCTTTGGCACCGACTTCTGCATCGGCTTTTCCACGGCCGTGACCAGGGGGGTAAATTTTATTCACTCTCTCAGGACCTGCGCAGGTTCTCATGAACGGATCGCTGTTATTGAACTTTTTGGCCGTTACTGCGGGGAAACATCCCTTATATCAGCATACCTTGCCGGTGTAGACCGGGCCATAATTTCCGAAATCCCCTTTGATCCTGTGAAATTAGCCAAATTGATCATGAAGGACAAAAAGGCCAATCCCAAGAACTATGCCATGATCACTATATCCGAAGGGGCCAAGATGGCAGGGGGAGAGATGCTTCTGTCAGGGGAGTCGGATGCATACGGACACCGCAGGCTTGGCGGCATAGGGGAGGAAACGGGGGCGATTCTCAAGGAATTGACCGGTCAGGATGTCCTCAACCAGAGGATATCCTATCTAATGAGGAGCGGCGCGCCTGATTCTCTTGATCTCATGGTGGCCGTAAACTATTCGAACATGGCCATAGACCTTTTCTTGAAAGGCACTTTCGGCCGTCTTGTTGCCCTGAACCGGGGAATCTATACGGATATCCCATTGAGCACCATCACCACGGGTCAAAAACGGGTGGACATAAGAGAACTCTATGATGTTGAAGAATACCGGCCCAAGGTAATGCACGTAAGCGGGAAGCCCATGTTTTTGTATTAAATTGCGGGGTGCGAGTTGCAGGTTGCGGGTTACGTGTTTATAACCCGAAACACGCAACACGGAACACCTACGCATTTCCCTTTTCCGGAATTCTATATATGCCAACAAATTCAAAAAGAAAAAAAACACGCAGGATATACATCGGAGATGTCCCAATAGGAGGGGGAGCGCCCATAGCGGTCCAGTCCATGACCAATACGGACACCCGGGATGTAGCCGCTACTATTGGTCAAATCGAACGACTGTCCGATGCGGGCTGCGAAATAGTTCGTATGGCTGTTCCCGATGAAGCCGCCGCAACGGCCTTCGGGGAAATCAAGTCGAATGTCACAATCCCGCTTATTGCGGATATTCATTTTGATCACCGGCTTGCCCTTAAGGCCCTGGATGCAGGTGCGGACGGGCTGAGGATTAATCCCGGCAATATAAACGGCAAAACAGCCGTTCTAAAGATAGTCAAGGCCGCCAAGGGATTAAAGGTCCCCATTCGAATAGGAGTCAACGCAGGGTCTTTACACAAAGAGACACTAAAAAAATATGGACACCCGTCACCCGAAGCCATGGTGGAAAGCGCCTTGATACATGTGGATCTCTTTGAAAATCTGGGCTTTGACCGTTTCAAAATATCATTGAAATCCTCAAACGTAATGGATACTATCAGGGCCTACGAACTCCTGAGTGAGAAGGTGGATTACCCACTGCATCTGGGAGTGACAGAGGCAGGCACGCTTATATCCGGTACCGTAAAAAGCGCCCTTGGCATAGGGTATTTGTTAGCAAACGGCATCGGTGACACCTTTCGCGTTTCTCTGACCAGGGACCCCGTTGAGGAAGTCAGGGTCGCATATGAAATCCTAAGGGCCACAAACCTCAGACACCGGGGCCCCGAGATCATTTCCTGTCCTACTTGCGGCCGCACCGAAATAGACCTTTTTTCCCTTGTTGAAAAAGTGGAAATGGCCTTGGCCGATATTAAGGCATCCCCAAAGATTGCCATAATGGGGTGCGTGGTCAACGGTCCGGGAGAGGCCAAAGAGGCGGATATCGGCGTTGCAGGGGGACGGGGACAGGGCATTCTATTCAGAAAAGGGAAAGTCATAAGAAAGGTCCCGGAAGGGGAACTGGCGAAGGTTTTGATAACCGAAGTGAAGAAATTGACAAAGAAGTGAACGTGAGCTTTGAGGAAGTGTTGTTTTAGAATATATTTGCGGATTACGAGTTACGGGTTAAGTTTTTTTGACACACAGCGCGTAACCCGCAACGAAGAAGTTTTAGGATTGCTGAACATAACGGAGAGGAATTCATATTATGCGATACTCAAAATATTTTATCCCTACATACAAGGAAATACCGGCGGAAGCCGAGGTCACAAGCCATCAGCTTATGCTCAGGGCGGGATTGATCAGAAAACTGACCTCCGGAATTTATACATATCTTCCGGCCGGTCTCAGGTGTATCAAGAAAGTGGAAAACATCATCCGGGATGAGATGAACCGGGCCGGCGCAATAGAACTATTAATGCCCGCTTTTCAACCCGCGGAACTCTGGCAGGAGAGCGGCAGGTGGGATTATTACGGGCGCGAGCTTTTAAGATTCAAGGATCGTCACAACAGAGACGCGTGTATCGGACCCACTCATGAAGAAATCATTACGGATCTTGTGCGAAAAGAGATCCAATCCTACAAACAGATGCCGGTCAATTTTTACCAGATTCAAACCAAGTTCAGGGACGAAATACGACCAAGGTTCGGCCTCATGCGCGGCCGTGAGTTCATAATGAAGGACGCGTACAGTTTTGACGTGGACGATGAAGGCGCCAACCGCAGCTATGAGATAATGCATGAAGCTTACTCTAACATATTCGGGAGATGCGGTCTTAAATTCAGGGCCGTTGAGGCCGATACCGGCGCGATCGGCGGGAGTTATTCCCATGAGTTCATGGTCCTTGCAGACACGGGAGAAGATCAAATCATAAGCTGCACCAACTGCGATTATGCGGCCAATCTGGAAAAGGCGGAAGTCAAACCCCCTGAACTCCCGTCCGAAAATGGCGGACAGCCGATGCTAACCCTCGAACCAGTGGACACCCCGCATATTAAGAGCGTTGAAGAGGTGACATCCTTTCTCGGCATTTCACCGGACCGGCTTATAAAAACCCTTATCTTCGTGGCCGATAAAACGGTAGTGGCTGCATTAGTGAGAGGGGACCATGAGCTGAACGAGGCTAAGCTCACAGCCTTCTTAGGCGCGCAAAGTCTCGAATTAGCCGATGCACAATTAGTAGAGGAAACCACCGGAGCACCAATTGGTTTTGCCGGTCCCGCGGGCCTTAAAGTCAAATTGGTGGCTGACCATGCCATCAAGAAAATGAAAAACTTCGTCACCGGAGGAAACAAAAAGGATGTGCACCTGAAGAACGTAAATTTAGACAGAGATTTTGAAGTGGATCTTTTTGCCGACCTCAGAATAATTACCCCTCAGGATTCATGCCCCAAATGCGGCGGCGAAATCCAGTTTGGAAGGGGAATCGAAGTGGGACACATATTCAAGTTAGGCACAAAATACAGCCATGCCTTAAAAGCGCTCTTCTTGGATGAACAGGGAAAAGAGATACCGATCATCATGGGATGCTATGGTATCGGAGTTGGGAGGACCGTTGCAGCGGCTATAGAACAGAACCACGATAAGGACGGTATCATTTTCCCCATTCCGGTCGCGCCTTTTGAGGTGACCGTCCTGCCTCTCCAGTTGCACGAAACCGCCGTAAAGGAAACAGCGGAAAAAATCTATAAAGAGCTTTCAGATAATGATATTGACGTCCTCCTTGACGACAGGGATGAGCGGGCCGGAGTCAAATTCAATGACGCCGACCTCCTCGGAATCCCTGTGCGTGTGACTGTAGGCGTAAAAGGAGTCAAGAACGGTCTCGTGGAAATAAAGATGCGCGGTGAATCCGCAAGCAACAGCGTGCCCCTTCAAGAGGCGTCCGCCATTATCAGAGAAAAAGTGAAATCCCTGTATGATTCGCTTAAATGACATAACATCTCAGCTTCTCAGCTATCATCCAAATGCAAATATAGAACTGGTTGAAAAGGCCTATGTCTATTCGGCCAAGGTCCATCAGGGCCAGATCCGCCTTTCGGGGGAACCCTACCTTTCCCACCCCCTGGAGGCAGCCTATATTCTCGGCAAAATGAAGATGGATGTCGTTTGTATTGTTGCCGGGCTTCTCCACGATACGATCGAGGACACGGACGCGCAGCTCGATGAAATAAGGCGCCTCTTTGGCGAGGAAACGGCCAATATCGTGGATGGTGTCACAAAAATAAGCAAGATGCAGTTCTCCAGCCGCGAGCAGCGCCAGGCTGAGAATGTACGCAAAATGATTCTTGCCATGTCTACTGATATCCGCGTTATCCTCGTAAAGTTGGCCGACAGGCTCCATAACATGAGGACTCTGGGTTTTCAGCCGCTGGCCAAGCAACAACTGATTGCCGCAGAGACCCTGGAGATCTATGCCCCATTAGCCGGCAGGATGGGTATTCACTGGATTCAGTCCAGTCTGGAAGATCTGTGTTTGTATTATCTTGAGCCGGAGATCTACAACAAGATCAAGGACCTGATCGCGCAAAGAAGGGGGGAAAGTGAGGAATTTATAAAGGAGATCAAAGAAATGCTCTCCAAAAAGTTAGGTGAATTTAACATTCAGGCCACGATCAAAGGGAGGGACAAACACTTTTACAGCACCTACAGAAAAATGCTGGATCAAAACCTTACGGTTAATCAGGTATATGATATTTTAGCGTTCCGGGCCATCGTCAACAGCATCAAAGAATGCTATGAATCACTGGGTCATATCCATTCCATGTGGAAACCGGTTCAGGGCAGGTTCAAGGATTATATCTCCGTTCCCAAGGTAAACATGTATCAGTCTCTGCATACTACGGTAATCGGTCCCTTAGGGCAAAGGATGGAGATTCAGATTCGAACATGGGACATGCACAGGGTTGCAGAAGACGGAATTGCGGCTCACTGGAAGTACAAAGAAGGGACAATCGCCAGCCAGACCGATGAAAAGCAGTTCGCGTGGCTCCGCCAGCTCCTCGAATGGCAAAAAAACCTGAAGGACCCGGCAGAGTTTTTGGAAAGTGTCAGGATGGATCTCTTTCCGGATGAGGTCTATGTGTTTACTCCCACGGGAGAGGTCAAGTCATTCCCCAAAGGCGCCTCGCCCATTGATTTTGCCTACAGCATCCACTCGGAGGTGGGACAAAAATGCATGGGGGCCAGGGTCAACGAAAAAATGGTTCCGCTGAGATCCCAGTTGAAAACCGGAGATATTGTGGAAATCATCACATCTCCAAAACAGCATCCGAGCAAAGACTGGCTGGACTTTGTGAAAACACCCCGGGCAAAGAACAGGATCAGGCAGTGGATAAACAGCCAGGAAAAGGATGAAAGCATCAACTTAGGCAGAAACATCCTGGAAAAGACCTTTGAAAAAGAGCATATGACCCTGCCCAATATTATGAAAAGCGAGCAGCTTTCAGCCATCGCAAAAGACCTATCCTTTCATTCCATAGAAGACCTGATCGCCCAGATAGGTTTCGGCAAGGTGTCCCCCAAACAAGTAATCGGACGTCTCAAACTCAAGCTGGGGATCAAGGATGGAAAACCGGAAGGTATTGTCAGCAAAATGGTTGACCGTATCAAACGGCGAAAGACAGGTCATGGTATAAGGGTCAAGGGCGTAAGCGACATGCTGATCCGCTTTGCCAATTGCTGCCATCCCCTTCCGGGGGAGAGTGTTATCGGATTTATTACCCGGGGCAGGGGTATCACCATCCACCATAATGATTGCAGACATATTCTCAGCGCTGATCCCGAAAGACTGGTGGAGGTATCCTGGGAACCCTCCAAGGAGGATATATATACCGTAAGACTGAGGGTGACCAGCGTGGAAAGAAAGGGAATATTGGCTGATGTAACCTCAGTCATCACCCAAAAGGACGCCAATATCATCGAGGCTGATGTCAAAACAACATTAGATCGAAAGGGTATTGCGGTTTTTTCTATTGAAGTGGAGAATTATAAACAGCTACAGGATATTGTAAGCGCGATAAAAAAGGTAAAAAGCGTCCTGATCGTTGAAAGGCTTTAAGGAATGGCCTCGCTCCGGCCGGGCTTTATGGCTTAACGATCCGGCCGGACTTGATGCAGCTTGTACAGACCCTTATTTTTTTCATCTGGCCATCCTGGAGGCACCTCACCTTCTGAAGGTTGGGATACCACCGTTTCTTGGTTTTATTATGAGCATGGCTGACATTATAGCCAACAACAGGTTTTTTTCCGCAAATGTCACAAACCTTTGCCATTATGGAGTCTCCTCGTAAAATTATACTTGATTGCTTAGGCTTTAATTGTTTTAAATAGCGGCCGAAAACCGCTTCAATAACATGCACAGTAAAGCATCTAATTACAGAATTTTTTAGTTTATAAAAGTCAAAAATAAATGGCAAGGTTTTTTTATTCAAGGAGGCACTTCAATTCAAAAACAGGACACTAAAACCGGCATTCTCCAGGCATTCAACAAGATACACGGGAACCCTCATCACATCCACCTGATGGGAATTTGCGGGACAGGTATGGCCTCCCTGGCAGGAATCCTGAAAGAGAAAGGGTACCGGGTGACGGGTTCGGATCAAAATGTTTACCCCCCCATGAGTAACTTCCTTGAAGCATTGTCTATTCCGGTTATGGAAGGTTACGGCCCTGATAATCTTTGCCCCGCGCCCGACCTGGTCATTGTGGGAAATGTGATCACAAGGAATAACCGGGAGGCCATGGAACTTTCGCGCCTCGCGCTCCCCTACCTCTCATTTCCCCAAGCCCTGAAGCACTTCGCATTTAAGGACAAAAGCACCGTTGTGATCAGCGGTACCCACGGCAAGACAACCACATCGGCCTTAGTATCGTGCATATTGGAAAAGGCAGGCATGGACCCGGGATTCATGATCGGGGGTCTCCCCCTGGATTTCAATAAGAATTTCAAGATTGGAAAAGGCCGGTATTTCGTCATTGAGGGCGACGAATACGACACGGCCTTTTTTGATAAAGGACCGAAATTCCTTCACTACAGCCCCTGGGTCACAATACTTACCAGCATAGAATTCGACCATGCCGATATTTACCGGGATCTCAACCATGTTACAGAAAATTTCAGAAAATTGATCGATATTGTGCCACAAAAGGGCTTGCTCATAGCAAACGGCGATGATCCCATAATCACGACTGAAATCGCCAGGGCAAGATGTCCCGTAAACACCTATGGTCTTTTGACAAACACCATGTGGAAGGCAACCGACATAACCGTACAGCAAGATTTTACGCGCTTCAAGGTTTTGAAGACCGGTAAAGATTACATAACCCTTTACACACCACTTTATGGCCGTCACAACATATCAAATCTTTTGTCCGTCATTGTTTTGGCCGACTTCCTGGGAATACCCCTCCCTATACTCTCCGAGGCGGTAAGGAGTTTCAAAGGTGTCAGACGGCGTCAGGAAATAATTGGAGAAAAAAGGGGGATACTCGTGTTGGATGATTTCGCCCACCATCCCACAGCGGTCAAAGAAACGATACGTGCAGTGAAGGAAAAATACAAAGGTCGTCGCTTGATTGCCGTATTCGAACCCAGGTCCAATTCCAGCAGGCGAAATATTTTTCAGGAGCAATATGCTTCTTCTTTTGAAAGCGCAGACATGATAATGGTCCCGGAACCTCCCATGACCGAAAAGATTCCCCCAAAAGAAAGGTTTTCCTCGAAACGACTTGCGGAAGACCTTGAGAAAAGTGACCTTACGGCATTTTCTTTTCCAAACACAGATACATTGTTGAAAGAATTGGTGAAAGAAACCCGGTCAGGAGACGTGGTCCTGATCATGTCAAACGGCGGATTTGATGATATACATAACCGCCTGCTGGAAAGCATTTAGAAACAGATTATTCGTAATAGCTCAATAAATAGCGGGTTAGGCCATATTGGCAGGGCACGCCTGTCGTTATTCAAGAAATGTCCGTATTAATTGGAGTTTCCCAAATATTGAGCAGGTGCGACTATTCCCTACAGCCTTTTATTTCTTATCCGGCCTATCTCCCAAGTCTCTCGATCACTTTTTGAATATCGATTCCTGACGACATCCAGTCAGAAATACGTACGGCCTTTCCCCCTTCCACACATTTAGCGAGAAAGAAGGCGCGTCCGCCCTGTCTCTTGTCGGGGGCAAAGCTCTGTGTGCCTCCTATGCCCTGGAAATCCTTTATGGAGTCCATGGCCTTGACAAAATTTTCAACAGTGAGGTCCCGGCCGCATCTTTTAAAACCCTCCACCATTGGTTCCACAAAGCCGAATCCCGCATAGAAAAAGACACCCCACCGATCTTTGGGGGCAAATGTCCTATGCGCATTCCTGTATTTTTTCATGAGCGGGTGCCGGGAATCTGCAAGTTCTGCAAACATACCAAAAATTACATCCTTATAAAGCCCCTTGCTGATCTTGTACATTATATCCGTATCACTCAGGGTGCTTGTGGTCATCCACTGGGGTTTAAAACCCATTTTGGCGGATGTGATGAGGATAATGGCCCCATGTTTTGGAAGGACCCAACTAAGTACGCAATCGGCCTTGGCAGCCTTGAGCTTCATACAGTGTGAACTGAGGTCGGTGTCCAGGGGTTCGGCAGGCACCTTTGCCACCAATTTCATGCCGAGTTTTTCAAGGGCAAGTTCCGCCCCGTAAAGCCCCACCTTCCCATAATCGTCGTTCTGATAGAAAAATGCGATCCGTTTTTTTCCAAGCTCTTTCACGGCGTAATTGACCAGGATAGCGGCCTCATCGCAATAGGGTGGATAAGTACCCCAAAGATATTTTGCGGGAGGGTAGCACCAGTGGGTTGAACCGGCGGCAGGCCCCACCCAGGGTACCTTTTTGGCATGCAGGTATTTCTTAACAGCCATACCTGTTGCAGTCCCAACACCCGCGGCAAAGGCAAAGACCTCCTTATCCTCCACCAGTTCTTTCACAATGGCCTTGGTCCTGGGGGGCATATAACCGTCATCCCGCAAAAAGTAGGTGATTTTACGCCCATGGATGCCGCCCTCGGCATTGATCATATCAAAGTAACACCCGGTCCCCCGGGCCACCGAACCCCAAAGGGCGGCAGGTCCTGTCTGGGGCCCCCACTGTCCGATACGGATCTCCGTATCAGTGATACCCCTTTCCGCCCATGCAACAGGAACGACAGCAATGGACATGACTACAGCATATGCCAACATAACAAACCAATTCCCCTTTTCCATTTCCTTCCTCCCTTAAAATTTAGCAGCTCTTGTCCTAAACTTATGGTTGGTGTTGCCGAAACAGGTCTTAAAAACTGATTAAGACGTTTTGGAAGCTAATGAAAGTCAGCAGGTTTGCAGGGTTCCCAGTTCAGCATTTCAATGCATTACTGCGTTTTTTCCCTTTCCTTCCCCAACACGGAGGTCTGGTACTTTGGCCTGCGTTATATTGAATGGAAAATCGCGTGGAAAATTCAGGCGCGGCCTGAATTCATTTGAAGAAGGCCCCTCAAAATTCGAGGGGCCCTCGGTTATGAACGCATAATTAGTGCTCATCCACAAACTAACGTTTTTGGATTCGCGCTATCAGCCATCAGCTTTCGGCTTTCAGCAAAAGGCATTAAAAACAAGGTGTTAGCTGATTGCTGATCGCTGACCGCCAAAAGCTCCATCCAGAAATTGGTTGTTTCTGGATGGACACTAATTAACTACTTTTCTATAATTTTTCCCTTTTTCTTTCCAACCCAGTCTTTAAAGTCATCCAGCCCCCAAGGGGCTTCGATCTTGAGTTTGCATACCGCTATTTTGTCGGATTCCATACTTACGGCCCTGGCTGTGTAGGTTCCCGGCGCTATTGGCGGCTTGCTCACGATAACAGCAGTCTCCATCTTTTTGTTTGAGCCTAACTTGGCATTCAACAATTCACTGACTTTAACCAGGGTACCGACTTTGGCAGCAAAATAACCGTTTTTATCCACTTCTCCATCTGCAATTGGCACATGGACGAGTTTACCGCCTTTTTTGACGTTTAGCAGGGTAACAAAAACCGAATCCTCCGGGTCAAACCCCTTCCCCTTGAATACAATCGGGGTGCGCAGCATTGATACCACTCCAACCGTGAAAACCCCCGGCTCCACAAGCATCTGAGGGCCTTTTATCCCGGGATCAAATGGCTTGGGTGGCGCTGCACAACCTGCAAACATAAAGATCATAGCAACGGAAAGCAACACACCGGTTAAACACACTTTATCGGACAACAATCTTTTTATGACATTCATCATCTAACACCCCCTTTAAATTCATTCAGTAAAGGCCCGGCCCCCCATTTTTGTAAACACAAATATCAGGCAGGGACGGGGTCAAAAGACCAATAACCTGTTATCTGCCGAGTGTTTTGAGTACTTCCTTTAAATCCACATCAGAGGTCATCCAGTCTGAAAGCCGCTGAACCTTGCCACCCTCAAGCACTTTTGCCAGAAACATAGATCGACAACCCTGCCTCTGATCAGGTCCATAATTTGTTTTTGGGCCGATTCCCTGGAAATCCTTTATTGACTCCATGGCCTTTACATAATTTTCTGCCGTAAGATCCCGACCACATCTTTTTAGGCCCTCCACCATGGGTTCCGTAAAAAGTATCCCGGCATAAAAGAAGATCCCCCATCGATCTTTGGGCGCAAATTTCTCCTGCGCCTTCTTGTATTTCTTCATGAGGGGATGCGGGGAATCAACAAGCTCTCCAAAGGTGACAAAAATAACGTCCTTGTAAAGACCTTTACTGATCTTGTACATGATCGGTATGTCACTAAGGGTGCTTGTGGTCATCCACTGGGGCTTAAAACCCATCTTGGCGGCCGTAATGACTATGATTGCGCCGTGCTTGGGGAGCAGCCAATTGATGACAACATCCGGTTTTGCCGCTTTGAGCTTCATGCAATGAGAACTGAGATCCGTATCCAGGACCTCTACCGGCACGGATGCCACCAACTCCATACCGAGCTTTTTGAGGGCATACTGGGCACCTGCGAGTCCCTCCTTGCCGTAATCGTCATTCTGGTAGAAAAAGGCGATTCTCTTTTTGCCCATCTCCTTGACGGCATAGTTAACTAAAATAGCCGCCTCATCAATATAAAGGGGATATACCGCAAAAAGATATTTTGTCGGTGGGAAGGCCCAGTGGGTGGAGCCGGTCGCGGGACCGACCCATGGAACTTTTTTCTTATGCAGGTATCTCTTAACGGCCATGCCCGGTGAGGTGCCGACGCCCGAGGCCATGGCAAAGACCTCCTTGTTTTCCACCAGTTCTTTACAGATGGCCTTTGTCCGGGGAGCCATGTAACCGTCATCTCTTAGAAAATACTTGATTTTGCGTCCATTGATGCCACCCTCGGCGTTGATCATGTCGAAGTAACACCCGGTCCCGCGGGCAACAGCACCCCATAGGGCCGCCGGACCGCTCTGGGGCCCGTACTGTCCAATGCGAATCTCCGTATCCGTAACTCCTCTCTCTGCAAAAGCGGCAGGGACAACAGCCACAGACATGAGCACTGCGCAGGCAAGTAATATAATCAGATTCTTTTTTTTCATACTCCCCCTCCTTGGTTGTATTGTTTTAATATATATCTTAAATTTTTCCGTTCTGCCTGTCTTTCTGAAAAAACCGGGGATGGGGTAATGGAGAAGCGGGTTTCAATCCAGACCCCATAACTCCCAACTCGCAACCCGTCTACCTTCTCTTATACATGGCCTCAATCAGGTCACCAAATGCCTCATTTATGAATTTTCGCTTTACCTTCATGGTAGGCGTGACCTCGCCGTCTTCCTCGTAAAGCTTCTTGGGGAGGATCGTGAATTTTTTTACCTGCTCCACACGTGCCAGGGTCTCGTTTACCGCGTCCACTTCGGCCTGGATAAATTTTATTATCTCAGGACTCTGTGTCAGGTCTTTGTAAGTGGAAAACTGTATCTTATTATCTTGGGCGTATTTTACCACATTGTCCTCATCGATCATGACCAGGGCGGAAATGAATTTTTTTCCATCCCCGATAACAACCGCGTCATTAATATACGGGCCGGCCTTCAGTTTGTTTTCAATGTACTGGGGGGTAATGTTTTTCCCTCCGGCAGTGACAATAATGTCCTTTTTACGGTCCGTGATCTTCAAATACCC